>JANQRM010000001.1 GCA_028284565.1 Anaerolineae bacterium
CTAAATCGCGTGGGTGTCATGGATGAATTCTGGACAGATAATATGGTCTGGGCAGGTCCGGCTGGCATTGGCACAACGCATGGGGTAGAAGCGTTCGAGAGGCATGTGCGGGAACCCTTTATTCGTGCCTTTCCAGATAAAGTTGGCGAGGATGTCGTCCGCATTGCAGAAGGGGATTGGGTCGCAGGTGTTGGTTGGCAAGAAGCCACTCACATCGAAGAATGGCTTGGAATTCCAGCCACCGGAAAGCCTGTTCGAGTCCAATACATGGATTTTTGGAGGATTGAAGAGCGCGATGGTAAGCACAAACTCGCTGAAAATTTGGTACTAATCGACATTCTGGGTGTTCTCGAACAAGCTGATTATAATGTCAAAAACGTGCTTAAGTTCATTGGGTCTAAGTCACCTGAGTTTTTTGATGATACCGACGAATTCTCACACATTGAGGGGTAACATGAGCGAAAAATCGGACAAAAACAAACAACTCGTTGACGATATGTACGATGGCTTGAACAAAAATGTACTTGGTGTGATGCAACAATACTGGTTCGCTGATATGGTCTGGGCAGGTCCGGCTGGCATCGGCACAATGAACGGACTCGATGAATTTGAAAACGTCTATCGCAAACCCTTCCTCAAAGCCTTTCCCGATAAAGTCGGGGAGGATATTGTCCGCATTGCAGAAGAGGATTGGGTGGCTGGTACAGGCTATCAAACCACCACTTTTGCTCAAGATTGGCTGGGCATCCCAGCAACAAAAAAACAAATGAAAATACGTTACATGGACTTCTGGCGTGTAAAAGAGCGCGATGGAGAGCGCAAACTAGCAGAAAATCTGGTGCTGATTGATATTCTAGGAGTTCTTGAACAAGCTGGTTACAACGTCGAAAATGTGCTTAAATTTATTGGCTCTAAATCACCTGAATTCTTTGACAATATCGAAAATGATAAAGATGCAATAGAATGACAACGGATATTCATCAACAAAACAAGCAATTTATCAAAAAATTTCGGAACGCACTCTACGACTGCGATGCAACCCAACTCCAAAATCAACTCAGGAAAATCTTCGCATCTGATTGTGAAATTCATCTCACCTTCCCATTTGAGGATTTATATGGACCCGATGCATTATACGAGCAAACCTACCAACCCCTACTCCACGCCATTCCCGATTTAGAACGACGTGATTTTATCGTCATGGCGGGGCATTCAAGAGGGGGTAACTGGATTGGTTGTGCTGGACACTACATGGGTGTCTTTGAGAATCATTGGCTCGATATCCCACCGACTCAACATGCGGTTGCGATGCGCTATCATGAGTTCTTCCGTATCGAAGATGAGCAGATTGTCGAAATGCAAGCCCTCTGGGATATTCCGCAGGTCATGATGCAAGCTGATGCGTGGGCGATGTCTCCAAGTTTGGGTGTGGAATGGGTTGTGCCATCTCCTGCCACACAAGATGGCATTATCATGGCTCCTTACGATCAGACCAAAGCGGATGCTAGCCTTAAATTAGTCGTTGATATGCTTAAGGCACTCAAACGCTCGCCCGAAGGGGTAGAGGCGATGCAACTCGATAAATACTGGCATCCCAAATTCCTCTGGTATGGACCCGCAGGCATTGGTACATCACGTCGTATCTCAGGCTTCCGCAACTGGCATCAAATCCCATTCCTCAATGCCATGCCAGATCGTGATGCTTTTTTGGATAAGGGGATATCACTTGGCGATGGCGATTATGTTGGCTTCACCGCTTGGCCCGGTATGTATATGACGATTACAGGCGACGGCTGGTTAGGGATTGCACCCTCCAATCAAAAAATTACCATGCGAAGTCTCGATTTCTGGCGCTGCGAAAATGGCTTAATCCGTGAAAATTGGGTACTGGTCGATTTATTGCATGTCTATAACCAACTCGGTGTCGATGTCTTCGCCCGAATGTGCGAATTCACCTACGCACGTCAACCACGATAACCATTGCACAAAAGGCTATTTTATGACAGAGCGTCCCGACATCTATCGCACGACATCGTTCCAATATTCGCCTGTTGACCAAACTGAAAACATTGCCAACAAATTCCGCGTTATCAATATCATGCAGGATGTGATGAATACACCTGTTACCTCGCTTGCAGAGGTAATTCAAGAGGTCTATCACGCCGAGGCAGAGGTCAATGTCACTCATCCCATTAATGAATTGAATGAATTGG
>JANQRM010000018.1 GCA_028284565.1 Anaerolineae bacterium
CGTTTTTGCGGTTTGGATTGGGGGGTACCATCTAATATTCTAAGTATGAATTGAACAAGCCTGCCCATAAATCAGACTCCAAATAATTGAATGCGCTATTATGACACTTTTGATGATACCACAATAGCACATTCCATTGATTTGAAATTGATAATGTTTTGTCAGAGTGTGACAATGCTTTGTTAAAGGGGGCAGCATTCTAACGAGGAGACCGCCCAAATTGGATGTGTGCTTTTACAACATAACCACGCCCATGACGAGATTGGATAATCGCCGGACGATCAGGATTATCTTCTAGCTTGCGGCGCAAATTGCGAACATGGTTGCGTACCAACGCTGCATCACCGATGCCATCAGGATATTGCCAGACATTGGTCAGCAAGTCTTGTGTTGAATGCCATTGATCTGGGATGCGGCATAGATAGCGCAACAAGTCAAATTCGACACGGGTGAGTGAAATTTCTTTTTCATTCACAAAGACTTGGTGTGTATCCGGCACGATTGCGACAATTGGCAAGTCTGGTGTTTCCATATATGCCAAGCGGCGGAGTTGTGCCCGAACACGAGCCGCTAGCTCACGGGGGACAACAGGCTTACGCACATAGTCATCAGCACCGGCATTAAGTGCGACTGCTGCGCCTTCTGTACGATGCCCCATGACAATGAGTGGGGTACTTTCGAACTCTGGCAATTGGCGCAAACTGCGGCAAATATTTGTCGGATCATCGTCTTCAAAGTCTGATTCAACAATGAATAGTTCAGGCATTGTTGAACGTGCCAATTTCAGCATATCGATAGGTGAATGTGCTTGGATGATATTGTAACCATCATCCGAAAGGGCTTGTTGTACAAGGTGGTTACTTTTTTGATCTGAATCAACAACCATTATTGTGTGCATACGTTCTCGTCCTGAACCATCATTTGAATTACTTTACATTCATAGTATACAGGGCGCACATAGTTGAATGCAGCGAGAACCTCTGAAATTTTTATGAATAATTACCCCCAATTTTGCTAATTTGTGGGGGTTGCTATCATATATCCCACACCATGTATGGTTCGTATGAATTTTTTATCGTGACCTTTCTCAATTTTGACGCGCAAATTCCGGATATGGGCACGGACTAAATCGGGGTCGCCTGTGTTGGGTGGGTATTCCCACACATCTTCTAGGAGTTTGGAAAGGGACAATACTTGATCGGAGTTTTCCATCAAATAGCGCAATAGGCGATGTTCGGTCGATGTCAGTTGTTGAGCTTTTTCACCAACTGCAACTTGGTGGGTGTTGGAATCCAGCCGTAGGTCACCAATTTGCAAAATGCTTGTTTCATTATCTGTACTGCGAATCCCACGCCGGAGTAAAGCCCGAATCCGCGCACGGAGTTCTGTCAATTCAAACGGCTTCACGACGTAATCATCTGCACCAGCATCTAAACCACGCACGACATCATCGGTACTCCCTTTTGCTGTGAGGAACAGAATCGGCAAAGAGATGAAGCGGGGGTTACGCCGCAATTGCTCACACACCGCAATACCATCCATCAAGGGCATAATAATGTCTAAGATCAGCAAATCTGGCTCTTTAGTCTCTAGCCGTTCCAGTGCTTCCATACCAGAACTCACCAATTCGACATCAAATTTCTCGCGCTTCAATACGCGCCCGAGTGTCGCCAGTACTTCAGGATCATCATCTACAGCCATGACAAACGCCATAATGCCCTCACTTTTGTATGTTTTGGTCTAACATTTCAATAGATTGCGCGTCCATTTTTGTGGTTTTGGCAATCGGCAAATAAATTGAAAAACGGGTGCCTTTGCCAACCGAACTCTCGACCTTCATCTCACCCTCTATCTGTTGCACAACCTGACGGCAAATATACAATCCGAGTCCTGTTCCTTGTCCGGGAGGTTTTGTGGTATAGAACGGATTGAATATTTTGTTTCGGACTTCTTTATCCATCCCGGGACCATTATCCCAGATTTGTACGGATAGCACATTATCCGTGATTTTCATGCTCACCCCAATCGTCGCATTCTCTTGACCCACTAGGGCATCATGTGCGTTCATTATCAGGTTCAACCACACATCATCCAATCTGCCGGATGCCGCATGGACAAACGGCACCACATCATTGGGCAGGTTGACTTTGAATTGAATGTTATCTCGTTCAATATGGGTGCGGACGAGTTCCAGTACACCATGAATTGTTTCGAGTACATCAATATTTTCCAGTTTGGCATCCGGGCTATCTGGTCGTGAGACAGCTAGCAATCGCCTTGCAACCCCTGCTGCACGTTTCCCTGCACGCAACACAGAACTGAGTGAATCATAGTTCATAGAATCTTTGGGTTCATCGGATAGCATCAACTCGGTATCAATGATGATCGTGGTCAGTGGATTGTTGATTTGATGCGCTACAACTGCTGCTAATTCACCCATCGCCGATAAACGTGCTGTTTGTACGAGGCGTTCCTGCGCATCTTTTAATTCGCGCAAGCTCAGTTCCAGATCATGCACTAGATGAGCATTTTCGAGCGCAGTGGCAGCTTGACCCACAATCACACGACCGACATCAATATCCCGTGAATCAAACACCCGACCCGTTGTGGTATCCGCAAAAACGACTAACCCCTGTATCTCACCCCGATAGATCAAAGGAATGGCTAACAAAGCATGAGCGTGCGTTTGACGAAGCAAGGTTAAAGCTCCGGCAGGGAGTGTATCGGAATCCGAGCGCAAGTTGATAATCGTTTGTGCTTTGAGTGCCTGTAGTAAATCCGGCGAACTAAAAAGATCAATATAGGGATATACAGGCTCCAACCATACGCCACCCCCCACTTCTAGCCGAACATTCAAAATATCCGGCCGATTGCTGTTCATCGCGAGTTGGCACCAATCAGCTTTCATAATCTGATTGATCTGCCGCAGCAGCTTGGTTTCATCAAGGCTAGGTGTCTCTTCGATGTGTTGTCGCGCCTTCAAAACCAGTTCTTTTGCAAGATTGGACGCATGTTGCCGTTCTTCATAAGACATCACATCGGCTTCTGCTTCAAAGATGTAGTAGCCGATCACCACACCCAACAAGCGATTGTCCGCTCTGATCGGCATGAAAAACATGGAACGTGTGCCCAAACGATGAACAAATTCGAGTTCCGTCGGGTTTGGCTTAGAGGATTCATTGACCCAAATGGCAGACCCATCACTCATGGCGAGGCGCAAGGCAGGGAGCTTTTTACAGTCTATGATGGGACCTTCCCCCGTCCGCCAATTGGATTGTTGGTAACGAGCCAATGAACGCAAGCGATCAAAATCCCGCTCCCATTCATAGATTTCAGTCCGATTCACATTCAAGACATGCGCTAGCTGTCGGCAAATATTCGGCAGCGTTTCATCCAATGCAAGGGATGAATTAACCACCTGCCCAGCTTTGAGCAGCGTTTCTAGGATACGGGTACGCTGTAGACTTTCTTCGTGGATGCGCGCATTTTCAATCGCGATTGCAGCATAAGACGCGAGATTCAGCAATAATTCCTGATGATGCAGGTCAAAGATTTCATTGCCCGTGCGGTTATTCACGCCCAATACACCGATGGGATTCCCCTTCAGCAAGATGGGGACATAAACCAACGAATTGACAAAATATTCCGTTTTGACTTTCTGTGGACCTTGTGCGCCAATCAGCGTAGGTTGCCCACTACGGAAGACTTGCCCTGCAATGGTATCACTGGTTTTGACGCGGAAGTTACGCGCTTCTTCAACATCAATACCAACCTTTGCCCGCAAATAGAGGTCGCCTGTAGATTCATCCGGCAATAAGATCATGCCTTCTTCAGCATTGGTCAAGCGCATAGCGGCTTCCACAACGCGGTTTAGCACCTCTGTCAATTCGAGGACTTCTGTCAAGGAACGACTCAGGTCAAATAATGCTTCGACTTCATCCACACGCCGCGCTAAGGCTTGGTTCACACGATTTGGGCTGTCGTCTGTCCCGAGTATTTGCGTGTGCTCTGGCATTTTGAGCACATCATAGACAGCATGACGAATCAGATGCGCGTCAATCGTCTTGATGACTTTATCTACTTTGACTTTGGCATGAGAGAAATCACGGGATAGGGCAAATGCAATGATCGGCGTTTCGGATTTGCGTTCGGCTAATGTATGAATGGTGACAGTCTTAGAGTGGCGGTCAGCCATCGCAGAATCCACCATAATGACATCAAACTCTTGAATGCTGGCGTAATAAACTGCCTCTCGGTGTGTGAACGTTACAAACACATCAAAGCGGTTTTCGTCCAGTGCATTACGCACCTGTTCGACAATATCATAAATGCCCGCGACTAGCAGGATTTTTTTCTTATCTTGTAGAGACATAACCCACTCTATTTCTTCGGCTTACTGAGGCGTGACCGTCTCCCGTCTAGATCGTCGTTAACATCATCGTCGTCGTCACTTGAGGGTTCATCAGGTGTGATATTAACGGTCATATCGGGTGCATTCTCAACGAGATCATCAATCGCTTCACGCGTATTTCGCAGCATTTCGGATAGCGCATCTTCTGGTGTTTCACCATCTTCGTCTGGCACCACCTCAACCTCGATGCTTGCTTGTTGTTTCTCTACCGCTTCCGCTTCGGCTTGTTGGGATTCCCGTCGTCGCGCCTCATCAACCGTTGCTTCAAAGATGTTGACCTTCTGCAATAATTCTTGTGTGATCAAG
>JANQRM010000328.1 GCA_028284565.1 Anaerolineae bacterium
CAATATTATGGTCAATGGGGAACAATATGGGGTGATTGATTGGGGCGAAAGCTATGCCGGACACCCCTTCGGTTCGCTCTATATGGCATTGCGCTATGCCGCCTATCTTTGCGATATCGAAGATGACGACCCCGCGATTCTCAAGTTGCGCGATATCTATCTGCAAGAATGGACAGCCTATGAGCCGATGGAACGCCTCATCCAAGCCTATGAACTCGCCTTACGGATGCAACAACTGAGTCGTGCCTTAACATGGCAAGCTGTCATGTCCAGCATCAGTCCCGATTTGCGTGCTGAAGATGAAGGTGCCGCCGAGTATTGGCTACGGGTGTTTATGGGCTTCAATCCGCGGTAAGGGTGTACCGCTGTACGCCCTTACATATATCCATTGACCACCACATCAACCGTTGCATCCTCGACGTTGTACACCAGACCATGCAACACAAGGTCATATGGGAAGAATGGAAGACGTTTGAGGCTCGCAATCTCGCTCTCAATCGCTTCGTATGGGTCTTGGAAGGCACGCAGATAGCCAAGCAAGTTCTCGCGGAAGGGTTCGCCCAGTTCCGCTTTGAACGCATTCAGATTATCAGCAGGAAGGCGATTGCTCATGTTCTTAATCAGGGTATCAATTTTGGTATAGGCTTTGTTACACCCACAATCCGTATGGGTCATGAGAACAATCTCTTTGATATTGGCGAGGTATGTGCCGACGATGATTGAACGGTATTCAGCCATTCCGCCTAGTGTGCGAATAATGCGAACAAATGAGGTGTTCGAGCCATCCGCGCCAAAGCTAGGGATGCCGACTGCCTCTAAGTTGATGCGGGGGTCCATACAGGTAATCAAGCCTTGTCCCGGCTGTTGCATAACGGGTAACTTATCGGGTTGGATACGTGCTTGGAAGTTGCTATTCGCTTCTACGATTTGGTCAAGCCAGCGTGTCGTCATGAGGGTATGTTCGCCTTGTGTTGAGATAGGGTACGTTGGTGACGTGCGATTTTGCCATCAATCACATCAATAAATTGTTCGAGTTGTTGGATTTGGTTAACCAGTGATTCACGATGCGAGTTGAGTATGGCACAGCGGTCTGCCACTGTTGAATCTCCTTGCTTACGGAGTTCGGCGAAGGTCTGCATATCGGCGATGGACATGCCCGTCGCGCGCAATTGCTTCAAGAAGCCAATCCAGATAATATCTGCATCCGAGTAACGACGATGGCCGTTGGGTGCGCGCGCTATGCCCACGATCAGACCGATACGCTCATAATAACGCAGGGTGTCGATGCTCAGATTGGTCTCAATCGCGGTTTGTTGGATGGTGCGTTTGGTCATCATACCGCTAGTCTACAACTTGGAGTACACTCCATGTCAAGAGAATATAAAGATTCAACGCAAAGTGCGCGAAGGACGCAAAGGCGCGAAGAGTTAAGTCGTAGGAGAGCATATGCAATCCAAAAGTTATGAGTTCGTTGCTCATTGGACAGAAGATAATTTAGAAGATTTACCGTCCGAAGAATCGGATAACTATGAGTATAAGTCCAGCAAAATTCAACATGAGCCTAATTTTAAGAAGAAGTTGAAAAAAATATTCACGATGCCTCATCAGCATTCTGGAATACAGGAGGTGGTATTTTTGTTGTTGGTGTAGATGACAATGGACAAATAGACGGAGGCATTCCGACAAAAATTGGTAATCAAAAAATATCTGATTGGGTTGACCAAATTTTGGCAGATGTAGAACCTATTGGACAATATACTGTCCAATTAATTACAGGCGAGACACCTGACTCAAAAATCGAACCTGATATGGTTGTTCTAGTTATTGGATTTGCTGATAGTTTTAACCTTCCGCACATGGCTCCAGATAATAAATACTATGTTCGTCTTGGCGCACATTCTGTTCCTGCCAATCATTATATTGTAGAAGCAATGAGGGCAAAGAGAGGTATAAATATCCCCATATTGAGAGGTATGTTAAGAAAGCATCCCCAAAAAGATGATGTTGTTGAATTAGCAATCGTCTCTGCATCAAACGCAATAGCTTTAGATGTCTCGATAGACTTTAGTCCAGTTCCTAACATTTTATCGGAATCAGAATATCCTTTGCCCTTGAGAACTCCAATGATTCGTTCAGACCATCCACTAATATTTGAAATCGGTGCATTCCACTCACTTATGGACAATATCGGAAGCAGTCAGTTTAACTTGATACTCGACTATATAGATATTTTTGGAACGAATCACACTTATACTCAGACAATTGAAATCAAAAGTCATATGTCCCCAATACTCTTTGTTGATAAGCGTCAACAAGTTCTGGATAACATTCAATTAGAGCTAAGAGAAATTAGAGTGATTCTTAGCAAAATGTTGAAAAGCGATTCAACCTAAGAATAACACCTTTGATAATCTACTGACTTGATAAATGTATCAATAGAAAGCCCCCTCATGACAACCCACACCTTACGCTATGGTTGTAATCCACATCAAACACCCGCGACGGTGACACCACCACCTGATGCCAACTTCAAGATTTTGAATGGTGCGCCGGGGTATATCAACCTGATGGATGCACTAGGGGCGTGGCAACTGGTGCGTGAATTGAAGCAAGCCACAGGTAAAGCAAGTGCCGCCTCGTTCAAGCATACCAGTCCAGCAGGCGCGGCGATTGCGAGACCTCTGAGTGATGCCTTCCGACAAACGCAATTTCTACCTGATGAGGATTTATCTCCTGTTGCTTTGGCGTATGTTCGTGCGCGGGGTGGGGATCGATTGAGTGCGTTTGGGGATGCAATTGCAGTAAGTGAAACGGTGGATGTCTCCCTAGCGAAAGTCATCAAACGTGAAGTGTCCGACCTGATTATCGCACCCGATTATGACGCTGAAGCTCTCGACATCCTACGACAAAAGAAAGGCGGGAAATACCTCTTCCTACAAATCGACCCCAATCATTCCGTACGCGAAATGG
>JANQRM010000066.1 GCA_028284565.1 Anaerolineae bacterium
CATCCCGACATTGACAAAATTGCCTTCACGGGTTCAACGCATGTGGGCGGGATTATCCGTCGTGCCACTGCCGGAACAGGCAAGAAACTCTCCCTTGAGCTTGGCGGGAAGTCACCCTTTATCGTCTTTGATGATGCCGACCAAGATGCCGCGATTGAGGGGATTGTCGATGCCATCTGGTTCAACCAGGGGCAGGTGTGTTGTGCCGGGTCGCGTCTGCTCGTTCAAGAGAGCATTGCCGACACCTTCCTTGATAAAGTGCGTTGGCGTATGAAACAACTGCGTTCTGGGGATTCGCTTGATAAGAGTATCGACATCGGCGCAGTGGTTGACCCCGTGCAATATGACACCATCGACAAATGGGTGAAGCAGGGGATTGCAGAGGGCGCGGAAATCTATCAAGCGGATATGGATTTGCCCTCGCAGGGTTGTTACTATCCCCCGACTTTGCTGACGAACGTGAATGCTTCTTCCACCGTCGTCCAAGAAGAAATCTTTGGTCCCGTGCTGGTGGCGATGTCCTTCCGTACCCCCGAAGAAGCAGTTGAACTCGGCAATAACACCCGCTATGGATTAGCCGCGAGTATTTGGAGCGAGAATATCAATCTGTCACTCGATACGGCACGACGCATCAAAGCAGGGAGCATCTGGATTAACTCCACGAATCTCTTCGATGCCGCGTCGGGCTTTGGGGGCTATCGGGAGAGTGGCTTTGGTCGGGAAGGTGGACGTGAAGGCTTACATGAATATGTGCGTCCCAAGTGGCAAGACCGTCCCCGACCTGAAATCACCCCTTCTGATGACGACACAGCATGGGGCAGTAGCATTCCGGCACGACCACAACCCCTCAATGGTTCCAAAGCGAATGGTGGAGTTCCCAACCTAGACCGTACCGCCAAGATGTACATTGGTGGCAAGCAGAAGCGTCCTGATGGCAATTACTCGCGCTCGATTACAAGTCCGGATGGCAAGCTCATCGGACAAGTCGGCGATGGCAACCGCAAGGATATTCGGGATGCTGTCGAAGCGGCACACAAAGCCAAAGATTGGGCATATTACACGCCCCACACCCGCGCCCAGATTCTCTATTACATCGCGGAAAACATCTCTGCACGGCACGATGAATTCGCAGACCGATTGGTGGCAATGACCGGACAAAAGCGTAAGCAAACTCAAGAAGAAGTCGATTTAGCGATTGACCGCCTCTTCACCTATGCGAGCTATGCGGATAAATATGGTGGCACTGTCCAGGAAACAACTCTACGTGGTTTAGTCGCGGGGATACATGAGCCAGTCGGGGTGATTGGAATCGCCTGCCCTGACGATGTCCCACTACTCGCATTTGTCGCCTTAATTGCTCCCGCCATTGCGCGTGGTAATACGGTGGTTTGCATTCCCTCAGAAAAACATCCCTTAAGCGCAACCGACCTCTATCAAGTCTTCGATACCTCCGATTTGCCAGCAGGGGTGGTCAATATCGTCACCGGAGACCGTGACCACCTCACCAAAACACTGGTTGAGCATGAGGATGTCGATGCCATGTGGTACTTCGGCACAGCGGAGGGCAGTCAGCAAGTCGAGGCATTGTCCGCCGTCAATATGAAGCGAACATGGGTGGGCTATGGTCTCCCGCGGGATTGGTATGACGCTGAACAGGGCAAAGGTCACGAATTCTTGCACGAGTCCGTCCAAGTCAAAAATGTCTGGGTTCCAACAGGGGTGTAGCAATAAACGAAAACAAAATGCGTTAAAGCGAGGAGAAGTTTTGGTATTGTACGATTATCTCCAGCATGCTTATGATCATTTTTGCATCTGTAAAATGAAACTGGGATCAAGATGCCGATTGGACTTATTTAGATGGTTTCAAAATCTGTGATTGACCTCTATCACATTCAAGCTGGAACATCGGGTCCAACACTCATTCTCTTGCATGGGATGACAGGGTATCGCAACAATTTCTACAAAGTCATTGAACCATTGGCGAGAATAGGACAAGTGTACGCCTTAGATTTACGAGGGCATGGATTATCTCCACGAGCAGAACAATACAGTGTTCCCGACTTTGCTCGTGATGTCATCCACTTTATCAACAAACTGCCTGCTAACCAGACGATTATTATTGGTCATTCATTAGGTGGCTTAGTTACAGCCTATATTGCGTCTCATTCAGATTTAGAATTAGCAGGCATCATTTTAGAAGACCCACCGCTATTTGTGGGGCAAATGCCAGCCCTAAAAGATACAACTTGGTATCAGTTTTTTGTAAAAATATATGCTCGGTTACAAGAGCATCATCAGAATCATCGAACACCAGAAGATTTATATACAGTTCTAGTAAATGAAGCTGGATTAGATGAAGAACAAAACCACATACACCTCCGCCTCAATGCTGAACAATATCATTTGTTGGACCCTGAAACCGTTCAAGCGCCAATTAAGGGATTTCTCTTTAATGGTTTCGACCCAAAGACAGATTTACCAAATATTCAATGTGCAGTACATCTGTTGGCTGGCAATGAAGACAATGGGAGTGCGTTATCCAGAGCAGATGTAGATACTATTGTTCGTTTAATTCCCAACTGTACGCACGTTATTTTTGAAGGTGCTGGACATAATATTAAAGCGATGCTTACTGTGCAGTATCTCGATGAGGTTATAGGATTTGTCAATCGCGTAGTAACCAATAAATGACAGTCAACTACTCAGATAAATATAATCCCTACCTAGCCATAATTTCCCCAATGGATGACAATTGCTAAGTCTGTAACAGATTAACCCAGACGTGCCACTTGTTTGGCAAGGGATGCGAAATAGCTCTTATCTTCCTCACGCAAGCGGGTAGCGGTCTCTTCATTCCATTGGTCAGGACGCAACAGGTTGGCATCCCCAATCGCCTTGAGATAACCCTTCAACGCACTTAATCGGTCTAACAAGGCTCCAATTTCCAGTGGCGTGAGCAAATCTGCCATGGCAATTGCCAAGACATCATGGTCAAGGGCTTGAATGGCTTGGGCAAGGTCACGGTCAACGAGGAGGCTTAAGCCGGGATACGCTTGGTTACGAACAACATCTGCATCATTCAAATCCGTTTTGGTTCCCATCGCCATATCATTGTCGATACCGGTGATACCAATCACCCGCCCAGCATCGTCAAATTGAAGGTAATAATTGGAATTCTGACGGTCTACTTGAAAGGCAATATTGTCAATGAGTTGTAAGCGGGAGAGAAAACGCTGTAAGCCCGGATCATCAATGTGGGTTTTACCGTCTCGCGCGTCATCTGCATTAGCAACAAAGTTACCCTGATCACCATACGCTCCGGCTTCTATTCCATTTTCGCCAGCATTTGCTGAGAGTACCCCTTTGATTTCGGATTCGTCCGCCAACTTATAAATCATACTCTCAGATTTGGCGATTACATTTGCACCGAGCAATTGATCAAGGCGGGACATGGCAACATCTCGATTTGCCATCCGTGCATTTTTTGTTCCTTTTCCGTTATGAATGCCTGCATCCTGTGAAACATACCAAAGATTCTGATCTCCCATGCTATCAGCTGTTGCAAGGCTCGGATCAATATCATCAATATTCTGCTTGAAATAGCCGTCATTCATCACAGTAAGTTCATTTGTCCCGCCCCCCACCTTTTTGATGCTACCATCGTCATCATTCCGTTGGGCTTCGGCATCTGATAACCTGCCAAAATTGGCTAATCCTGCTTTGCCCTGAATGAATTGGCGCGGGGTTAGGCTTTGAGTTTCTTCTAAGCTATCTGCATTAAATCCGGGCGTGCCAATCTTTAACATTGTTCGGGCGATAATCCGTCGGTCTTTAGCAATCTCACCGAGCAAAATCTTGGCATAACGAGTACGGGTTTCAGACACATGCTTTAGCCGACCTTTTGACGCTTGTCCAGCAAGATAGCTGTGGATATGTCCTTCTATCGTGTCCAGTTCGGCTAAAATGGCTTTAAAGTTTGTTGTAATTTCTTTGACCGTCCCACCAATTTCTCGCTTGTCATAAATGTTATCAAGGCGACGGATACCATCCAGAATATTCTGATATGTTGTTCCAAAATTCGTTTTGCGACCTTTGGCACTGGATTGTACAAGTGCTTGCGCGTAGTTGGGCATCCGCTGGAGTGTTGTCCCTTCATGGGTTTGCTCTGCTTGAAGCATCTGAAGCACCGCTTGATTGCCAACTGTTTGTTGAAGGTGCAAAACATTCGACGGATTCAATGTCTCAGTAGATGATGACGATTGCTTTTTTTTGCTAGCTTGTTTTGGTGACTTTCGACTTTTTGCAGGACGCACTTTCATTTTTCGAGGATGCACCTGAAAAATCCCTTACATGCTGGACACTACTCTTACTATAACGTAAGATACTGACATTTTAAATTAAGGTGACCCCATCCACAAACTGCTCTGATATCCTATCGAAAGTTCCCCGTCGGATAACAGTTGCTAATCGGTGCGTCGTGCTATAATAGCCAGACAGTACCAACGCCTTATCGCCCCATTGTCGAGATTGATGTATTATCAAAGTGGACACGCATGGGCAGGAGAGTTGACGGATGAAACGCACACGCTTTATCGCCATTATCATTATTTTGAGCTTATCCCTCATTTTGACGCTCCAATCGGGGGTTGGGGTCGCGCAGGACTTCGGCACGAATTGGACAGCACAATTTTATAACAACACGACACTAACTGGCTCACCGATTGCCACGCGCATTGACAATGCCATTAACTTCAATTGGGGCGCGGGCAGTCCCTTCCCCGGCTTTGTGAACGACGACAATTTCTCGATTCGTTGGACAGGCACACAATCCATAGCCGATGGGACGTATCAATTTACGGCGAGTGCGGATGATGGGATTCGTGTCTCCGTAGATGGCACAGTGATTATCGACCAACTAGGAGCCAGTGGGAGCTTCCAGACGCATACCGCTCAAGCGATCTTGAGTGGTGGCACCCATACCATCGTCGTGGAATATGTCGAATTGACCGGAACCGCCGCCGCGCAATTCCAATGGCAACTGACCACTCCAGGCGCAACGCAAGCTCCTAGCCCGACACCGGGTCCCACATTGACACCCAGCAACACCCCACTTCCCTTTATTCCTCCCGGCGCATTGACCGCCACTGTGATTCGTGCTGGTGTGTTGAATGTCCGTGATGCCCCGTCATTGGGTGGCAATCGCATTGGACGAATTCTGCGTGGACAGACCTACCAAGTCGTCGGGCGTGATGAAAACGCGCGCTGGTTCTTGCTCGAACTCGGTGGCTTCCGTGGCTGGGCATGGGGATACTACCTTTTCATCGACGGCAACGA
>JANQRM010000076.1 GCA_028284565.1 Anaerolineae bacterium
ATCATCGGGGAGTTGTTCGGGACGCGCTTTCGTTTCTTGCACACCTAAGATGTCCGGTTGGGTCGCATTGAACCAATCCATGAAGTCTTTTTTATATGCTGCCCGAATCCCGTTCACGTTCCAAGCATAGAGTTTCATTAGTATCCTTGTCATTAAATTTACATTCTTGTCGGGGCGTACAACTGTACTCCCTTACGAATTATACGTGGAACGCCCGTGCTTGGCTGTGGTGGATACTTTGAATTCGGTTAGATTGAAGGGTGTGATTTCACCCAATTGGCAGTAAATGGCAGTGTTTTTGGTGGTGTCGGCATGGACAAAACGCCTAATCTGAGCCTATCGACAGTCCATCAACGAAAGGTAACATCATGACCGTTCAAGCACAAACATACGGTAACGACTCGCTCCTACGGAATGCACTCAAAGGCAATGCTGTCTTTTCCACGATAAGCGGATTGCTCTTCACACTGGCATCAAGTTCAGTCGC
Organism: Anaerolineae bacterium; assembly: GCA_028284565.1. Next base: position 488 of record JANQRM010000076.1, read on the forward strand.
GGAATTCATCGGCATCGCGGATGCATCTATCTTCGGTTTGGTCGAAAGCGCGACCTTCATCCTCATTATCGGCATTGGATTACTCCTTTTCGCGGGGTCATTGCTCTTCACGGCAACTCGTGAGCAGGTGCATCGTTCATCAGCATGGCAAGCGATTCTTGGCGACTTCGCATGGGTAATTTTGAGTTATATCATCCTCGTGACAGGAGCGATTCCCTTCTCGAATACGGGAAGTTGGGCAGTGTTAATTATCGCGGACATCGTACTCGTCTTTGGGATTTTGCAATGGGTCGGCTTGCGCCGGATGCGAGGATAAGATGATGTATACCATTACAATACAACGAGAAGTTCATGCGCCCAAAGCTGTGGTCTGGGATGTCATTTCGGATGTGGAACGCTATGCTGAGTATGCACCCAACCTCAGTAAAGCGCACAAGACAAGCGAGGGATTAACTCCGTCTCGCCGATGCTATGACACACGTGGACGAGGCTGGAACGAAGCCTGTGTTTTGTGGGAGGAGGAGAAAGCCTACTCTTATCTGGTGGATACCTCCGCACCCGATTATCCCTATCCCTTCTCCCAATTGAAAGGTACATGGTCCATGGAGGAGAATGGCAAAGGGGTACTGGTGACCATGCGCTTTGACTATACGCCCAAGTACCCACTCATCTTCGGCTGGTTGGTGCATCGGCAGGTGCAACGCGCGTTTCGTCCGATTGTGAATAAGCTCTTCGACAATTGGGAAGCGGAGATACAATCCCGCCTCAACTGATAAGGTTGAATAAATGCAGTAAGGGTGTACAGCTGTACACCCTTACAATGACGCTAAGATTTGAAGTTTTTCGTTTCTAATTCCTCAGACAAACTCCAACTGTCCGCTCGGCTTTGAAATCTTCAAGTGCTTCATTAGCAAGTTGTTCAAGGGCATCTTGCGACTTCTCCCAGCGTGACCCGGAGTCCAATACGAATCTCGACAATCCGCCACATGATGGGGTCGGAAGAAAAGTCTTTGAACTTATATATTAGCTTCCAAATTTAGCGAAATCTACACAACTTCTGAACACGTTTATGAAATAGTAGGCTTATCAATAGGTCAATCAATGTAAAAACACAAGGAAATAATAGCGTGCAGAACTTGAATTACATACGTCAGCCTTACTATATAGATGACACCGGAATGATGCCGGAATTAGTCATCCCAACGCTGGAATTACAAGATGAATTTGTAGAAGCGATTCGGGAAATGCAAACAGAGGGGCTTTGGATGCGATGGAATGTGGATGAACTCGGAGATGATTTCCAACCGATGATTGATTTGTGGGAAACAGACCGTCTACCATATCAGGAGGGAACACGAGTTCCCCAAACGCTCTACTTTTTGTTGGCAGAAGGCAAAATTGTAGGACAAGTCGGGATTCGATATTATTTGAATGATTTTCTACGACAGTTTGGTGGGCATATCGGCTATGATATTCGTCCCTCAATGCGTCGGCGGGGTTATGGTACCTTGATTTGTCGTTTGGGAATCGAGAAAGCGCGCCATGAAATCGGCATCACTGAACCTCTGCTGATTACCTGCGATGATGACAATATTGGCTCGGCGAAGATTATTGAAGCCAATGGTGGTGTATTCGATAAGTTGGTGAAGGTTGAGCATAATCCCAAGATGACCCGCCATTATTGGATTTACTAGCTCTCTAACGCAATATTGATCTGAATGCGCCATAATAGGAGGGTAAGCGAAAGGAGCGCGCATGGTCGCACGAGTAATCAAAGAGATGGTCATTGTTTGGACAGGTATCTTTGCTCTCATCTATCTCATTTTCCCCACCTTTAGCCTGTTTGAATTGATACCCGATGCTATACCCCTGATTGGGAGCATTGACGAAGCAGGCGCAACGACGATTCTCTTGAACACCTTGAATTATTATGGATTGGACTTCCTGAATTTGTATGGGCGAAGAACAGAGAAGAAAAAGGTCGTCCGTCGCGTCGTCCCTGACCCCGAAACCGAATAGACACGGTTCGTTCATTTAGCAGAAACAGGTACAATAGCGTCTATAACGTAAACAAATCGGGACATGGGTATGGAAACCAATATTGATCGCTGGCTCCCTTTACTCCAAAGTGACGACAAAGCGAATCGTGAAGAAGCGGTGCGCGCGCTCAGTGTCGCTGGCGAGCCAGCCCTTGAACCCCTTATCGAGACGTTGAAAGCTGATACGGCGAACTTGGCGGATATTGCCAAAATCCTCAAAGCGATGGATATGGATACCGTCCCGCCGGTGGTGGATTTGTTGCGCTCAGATAACAATGATTATCAGCAACGGGCGGCGTTTGTGCTGGCGTATATTGGCGATTCGGTGGCACTCGTCGAATTGATTATCACGTTGGATGATGATGATGAGCGAGTCCGTGCCGAGGTCGCCAATGCACTGGGGCATTTCCGTGACATGCGCGCAGTCGGTCCCTTAATTAACGCCTTTAATGACCCGAGCCCACTCGTGCGCGCCAACGCCGCCTTATCGCTGGGGCATTTTGATGAGAAGCAAGTGGCAGATGCTTTAATTAAACAAATGTCAGATGAGTCGCCCGAAGTGCGAATGGCGATTATCCGTGCGATGGCATCGCTTGATGACGAACGTTTGCCTGAAGCGATTGAAGAAGCAACCGAAGATGAGGACATGCGGGTACGTCAGATTGCGGCGGCGGCGATTCAATATCGAGAAGGTGATGCGGTGGCGTTTGCCCGCTTAGATATTGACCATGATGTGCGAGATCGTGTAACGGATGTGATTGGGCGCATCCTCCAAGATGGAAAAATTGACGAAGACGATATGGACTCCTTGCGAGATTCCAATCCACGTGTTCGGGCAGATTTGCTCAAGTTCCTCTCAGAGCGACGTGGACCCCAAGTCGTTAAGTTGCTTATTCATGGAATGAACGACATCAACCCGGCTGTGCGTGTATCGGCAGTTGAGTCGCTAAAAAAGGTCGGTGAGATTGCAGTTGCACCATTATTAAAAGCCCTACCCGAATCGCATACGAAATATGTACGCATGGGAATCGCGGAAGTATTGGGCGAGATTGGCGACCAACGGGCAATCGACCCATTATTGGATTTACTCGATGACAAACAGGTGGAAGTTCGTATCAAGGCGATTGACTCACTGGGTCAATTGGGAGATATGCGCGCGGTATCAAAACTGCGTTCTCGCTACAAGAGCAAAGACCCCGCCGAACAACGTCATGCAGATAAAGCCCTGCGGACATTGGGTGTAGACCCGGAGCAAATCGAAGGTAACCCGATTTCCCGTTTCTTCCACAAATTGCGTGGGGATGAGTAAGCATGACAACCTCAATCTGGCATGCCGATGATACTCAACCCACTCGTGAGGTGGATGTCCTTGTCGTGGGGGCGGGGATA
>JANQRM010000078.1 GCA_028284565.1 Anaerolineae bacterium
CTTCTTCTTCCAATTTGCATTTGCAGGCGCGGCGGCAACCATCGCCACAGGTGCAATGGCAGAACGTACCAACTTCGTCGGGAAGCTCATTTATAGTGCCTTGCTCGGTCTCTTCCTTTATCCGGTCGTCGTTCACCTGACATGGGGTGGGGGTTTCCTCGCACAAAATGGCTTCATCGATTTCGCAGGTAGCACGATTGTGCATCAATTTGGTGGGATTATCGCTCTGGTTGGCGCATTCTTCGTCGGACCTCGTATCGGACGTGTCTTCCGTAGCCCACCCCGTCCCTCCAACTATGCGCTCGCCGCCATTGGGACTTTCATCCTCTGGTTCGGATGGTACGGCTTTAATGTTGGTTCAACACTTGCCGCAAGCGACCCCAATGCACTCGGGTTAGTCGTCGTCAACACAACCCTCGCGGCAGCGGCAGGGACGATGGGCGGAATGCTGTTCCAATATATTCGTTCTGGAAAATGGGACCTCAGCATTATTTTGAATGGTAGCTTAGCAGGTTTGGTCGGTATCACTGCTGGTTGCGCCTTCGTAACCCCAATTTCCGCCGTCATCATCGGTGTACTTGCAGGTGGCTTGGTTGTTATCACCATTGAGATGGTCGAAAAAGTCAAAATTGACGATGCGGTTGGCGCATTTGCAGTGCATGGCGCATGTGGTGCATTCGGCTCCTTGGCAATCGGCTTGTTCGGTGTCCCAGCACTAACTGAAACCGCTGGTGGCTTGTTCATGGGTGGTGGTATGGACTTGCTCGGCGCACAATTCTTGGGTGTGGCAGTCGTCACCATCTGGGCAACCGTCACAGGTGTGATGATGTTCGGTAGCCTTAAAGCACTCGGTCTGCTCCGTATCTCCGACGAAGCCGCCAAAGTTGGTATCGACGTATACGAACACGGTGCAACACTCTGGCCCGATGTCCTACCCGTCGATGAACCCCTGCCAACCCCAGCTGTTGGTGACTAATTGACAACATGAAACATGGTGAGGGTGTCTCATATGAGATGCCCTTTTTTGATTCAATCCTTCCATTTTGGTGGGACATTTCATATAATTCAGCGTTCAATTCGAGAATAAGGATGCAGAAGATGCCAAGCAAGAAAAAAATCACAGGTGTGAAGCCCCTCTTCGGTCAAAGCCGAAGTAAAGCCTTCAACACCGTCAAACGACAATTCAAACCGAATCTCCAAAACAAGCGTATTTATGTCCCAGAAGTAGACCGCTGGGTACGGGTCAAAATCACGGCTGGCGAACTTAAGACGATTGATAAAATTGGCTTACCGGAATTTTGCAAACGCCGTGGAATCAAGTTTGAATCTTTGCTATAAGATGAATTCACACATCGCAAGCACAACTTAAAGGACATCCTAAATCGCGGTGTCCTTTTTGATTCATGTTTACCCCACGCTTCCCTGACGCACCGTGACTATCCCCTTGTGACCGTAGGACATTGGCACTACAATCCGCGCCATGTTGTTGATATTGACAGGGTTGTACCTCCTTTGTGCGATGTTGCTTGCGCTCTATACTAGTGGACAAGCTCTCCTATTGATTCAATACCTCCGTACCCATAAGCAATCTAATCCCCTACCGAAAATCGATACCTATCCCGCTGTGACAGTTCAATTGCCACTTTATAATGAACCGCAGGTTGCTCAGCGGTTGCTACAAGCGGTGACAGAATTGGATTATCCTCAAGACCGATTGCTGATTCAGATTCTCGACGATTCAACGGACAACACGCGCCACCTCTTACACCAAGCGTGTCAGTATTTCCAAGACAAGGGCTTCCAGATTGAGTATCGACGTCGAACTCAGCGCGAGGGATTTAAAGCGGGTGCGCTTGCCGAGGGTTTAGCTTCAGTCCATTCTGATTATGTCGTGATATTCGACGCTGACTTCATTCCGCCAGCGGATTTCTTAAAGCGGACGATTCCCTATTTGGTGGATAATCCGCAACTCGGTTTTGTCCAAACGCGCTGGGGACATCTGAATGCTTATGATAACCCACTGACTCAAGCGCAAATGCTCTCGATTGATTCTCATTTTGTGGTGGAACAGACAGCGCGCAATCGTTCAGGCTGGTTGATTCCCTTTAATGGGACGGGTGGGGTCTGGCGGGTGGATTGCATTCGTTCTGCTGGCGATTGGTCTGCAGACACGTTAACCGAAGACTTAGATTTGAGTTACCGCGCACAATTGGCGGGATGGGAAGCCTTCTATCTGCCCGATGTGGTCGTACCGGGTGAGATACCATCACAACTCGCCACGTACCAACAACAGCAAGCGCGCTGGGCAATGGGGAATACCCAATGTCTCATCAAATTGGCAGGTCCAGTTGTCACAAGCAAACATTCCAAGATGCAACGCTTGATGGCGATTCAACACTTGTGTCAATATTTGCCTCATCCCTTGATGTTCATCTTGCTTCTGTTGACTCCACCCCTTTTGCTTGCAGGTGTGCTTGATAAGCTCCCACTCGCCTCATTGGGAAGCATCGGGCTTGCGCCACCTTTGATGTATGCTATGAGTCAACGTGCTGTCTATCCCTCATGGAAGCGTCACTTGTTCGCTTTGCCATACCTCATCTTATTTGGCTCCGGCATGATATGGAACAACACCTCTGCGGTTTTGCAGGCGATGATGGGTAAACGGAAAGCCTTCTATCGCACACCGAAAATGGGATATTCAGCTCAACTTCATGCCATTGATTCGGCATTCAAAATGGAATTGTTACTCACCTGTTATGCGCTTTGGGGTACGGTGTTGGCAGTACAGATGCAATCCGCCATCTTGCCCTATCTTATACTCTATACCGCCTCATTCATGCTGATGACTCTTTGGGGTTGGCGAGAACGCTGGCAGATGAAACGCTTGACCGCGACTCCTCTTACCTCAACGCGACTATGAACTCCGAAAACTCGTCGGTAAAGAGCGATCCGATGACCATGGTGCGTAGGGAGCCATGGTAATGCCCGCGAGCAAGAGTAACACCGAGTCATAATTGACACGCCATCCCCGAAAGTCCAGCCATGCTTGGTCTAAATCGTCTACGATTGGGACATTATCTATGCGTAATTCCGCAACGGCTTCATCAAATTCCTCACGGCTGATGCTAATGGGGTCGTCTGGTTTCGGATTGTCATCATAAGCAAAATCAAAAAAGTCTGCGACATCGCGCAAGGCGAGATAGCCTGCCCGAATACATAAGACACTACCTGTACTACGAGGCAAATCCACCACAGAATCAATCAACGCTGCCGCATCAAGTACGGCTCCACTTGCTGTAATCCATGAATGATTGGAACTGGGAGAGCGAAAGAAAATTAAGGGGGCAAACAAGGTATGGCTCTCTTGTAACTGAGCAAACATTCGCTCCCAATCTAACCAAAACTGTTCCATATAATCAAATCCACCATTTCGTTGCATGCGTCGGAGCATGGTCACACCGGATGGTGGGTCACCTGCCCGTACTTCGAGTAGAGAGACGAACTTCTCTCGTTCCGAAAAGGCAGAATACATCGTTGGCAGAAAGGCAATCAAAAGCGCAATCAGAATAAGACCGATTGCCGCTTCACTAAAGGACAGGAGCATTGTCGCCCAATCCATCACCGGCGCATAGCCAAGAGTCAAGAGCGATGAGCCACTGAGCAAGAAGGACTCATAGACATCCCCCACATCTAAAGCCCAGTAGATCGGGGTATAACCAACAGTCACGAGCGTTAACCACACCATGGGCATCGTCAAGGTGGCTATGGGTGCAAAAAATGCCATCACACGGTCCCGCTTTTGATAGGTCAATTCACGATAGAATTTCAAGCGGAATTCAAAAAGTCGGCGGATGACAATAAAGATCATCCTTGATAACCATACATTTTCCCCGCGAGGCAAGACCAACCAACGAATCGCAGAAACTAGGGTGAAGCCAATTATCCAGATACCGACTAGACTCATGAGTAGCTTGAGAGCAATCATCAATTGGTTTGTCCTTTACTATGCCGAACTGTAAATGTCATGTTGTAACCTCTGATGTAGACTCTTACATCTGCACTGTAGCCAAGCCCAGCATCAAATCCAAGTCGAAATTTTACAATGCAAGTGTATAATCGCTACTATCTATTGCAAAGAAACCGAGTTGCCACAATGACTGATGTCAAATATGCCTCCCAATTTTCCCCGCCGACAGACCCGAATGATGGGCAAGGCGCGCAGATGGGCATCCTCGAACACCTAAGCGAGTTGCGGGAACGGGTGATGAAAGCCTCGCTTGCCTTGGTGATTGGCATGGTGATTGCCTTCTTCTTTACTGCGCCCCTGATGGAATATCTACAAACGCCGTATGGACGTGAATTCACGGTTCTGGGTCCCACGGGTGGGATTGTCGCCTTCTTCCGTGTGGCGTTGATGGCAGGTGCGATTCTGGCGATTCCGGTGATTACCTATCAAGCGATGATGTTTGTCCTGCCTGCGCTGACTAAACGGGAAAAACGGATTGTTTTCTTGACACTGCCCCCCATCACTATCTTGTTCGTGGTTGGTGTGCTGTTTGCTTGGTTTATCTTGATTCCGCCCGCGTTGGGTTTCTTAGAAGGCTTCCAGCCAACGATTTTCCGTCCTGAATGGACAGCTGACCTGTATCTGAGTTTTGTGACGGCATTGATTTTCTGGATGGGGATTGCGTTTGAGACTCCCTTGATTTTCTTCGTAGTGTCGTTATTGGGATTAGTAGAAGCGAACACGCTGATTAAACATTGGCGTATTGCCATTGTGGGGTCAGCGATTGCGGCGGCGTTAATTACCCCAACGATTGACCCTGTGAATATGTTCCTTGTGGTTGCGCCATTGCTAGCACTCTACGTCCTCAGCATTGTGCTGGTTGCCGTTGGCAGTCGCATCAACCGCCCGAAGAAAGACTAACTTAAGCGAAACCGCACTACCGGATGGTCTGCTGTTCGTGCGACTTTGCCTTCAAAGCGTAGATGCTCTAAATGGGCGTAGGTTTCGGCGACGGCGAATCGCCATTCATGCAGAGTGAAGCGTTCCGTCGGGAAGAGGTCACAAGCCACATCATAGATAGTCTGTTTGCCCTGTTCGAGTGATTCGAGGCACAGATTAAGCCGGGCTTGATGATGAACGACCAATTCTTCTAAACGTCCTTGCCAATCGTCAATCAACCATTTGTGTCCGGGCAACGCCAGACGAACCTTATAGGCTTGGAAATCTTCTAGAGTCTGTAGATAGCTACCGAGTGGGTTTTTGATTGTTGACTGTGACCATAAACCGATATTGGGTGTAATTTTCATCAGGATGTGGTCACCAGAGAGCATGAGTTCATCATCGGCATGATAGAGCATGAGTTGACCATCACTGTGACCCGAAGCAAGAATTGTTTGGAAGGTGCGATTGCCGATTTGAACAGACTGGTTGGGATGAAGATATTGGTAATGTGTGATATGGGGCAGGGTCATGTTGCGTGTGCTATCGAGACCGACGGCGACATCATGTGCCATTTTAGGTTCTAATCCACAGCATAAGAGATATTGCTCAAAGTTGTCTACATTGTTGTCATCAAAGACTTGGCGTTGACGCTGTTCACCAATGGGATGATAGGTCGGGATGCTGTGGTCAACCAGTGAATTCAACCAACCGGCTAAGCCGAAATGGTCGGGGTGCATGTGTGTGATGATGATTTGCTGGATGTCAATGGGTTGGATGTTGAGCGTCTTAAAAGTATCCAGCCAGCGTTGACAAGCTGAGGGAATATTGATACCCGTGTCGATGATTGTCCAGCCAGAAGCACCTTGAATCAGATAACAATTGACAATGCGAAGTGCAAAAGGCAAAGGCATTTGAACTTGGACAATATCATCAGTGATGTGAGTCAAATAACCGACTTCTGGCACAGAGTCGTCCTTTGGAGCGAAGACATATCGGGCTGATGATACCAGAAACGGTCACTGAACCCTATGTTTCAAATGCTAGTTTAGAATTGTCAGTGAAGATGAGACACAAGGAATTTATTCGCTACTGGTTTTCTTCAGCAACTGTTTAACAGTCTGTAGAAGTATCTTTCGTCGGATCGGCTTCAGCATATACTCTGTTGCACCCGACTCAAGGATAAGTTGCTTCACATAATAATCAGCTGTCAGCATCAGCACAGGGGTTGTAACATATGCATCTATCGCACGGAGTCGTTGCAAGACTTCCAAACCATCCATCTCCGGCATTTGATAATCTAGGATGACTAAATCCATTTGGTAGCGATGCATCAAATCCAATCCGACCATACCATTATCGGCGATGAAAATCTCATAGCCATCAAGTTCTAGAATTTTCTCGACAAGATGACAATTCGTTTCGTCATCATCGACATACAAAATACGACTCACGTGGATTGTCCTTGTAGTTTCTCATACTCTCGAATCAAGCGATACGCTTCATTGGCATTTGGCACAAAATGGACTTTTAAGCTGTCAGGGTAGATACGAGTCATAATATGATAAATATTCTCTAAGAAACCGCTTTGAGTGATGACAAAAATTAATTTCACCGGAACGGTCCCGCGGTTGAGTCCGGCATTAGCTAACGTAATCAAATTACGCGGGGATTTAAAGATATGTTGTGCATCTACCAACACATGAATTGGCTGGTTGCTTGCTAATGCCATCTTTTCAGCATCATGGATGGCTTGATAGTAGTGATCTGCGGTCCATCCTTCACAAAATGTCCAGACAAGAATTGTCTCATCAGCATCACCCCAATCCAATTCAATCATCTATTTCTCCATTTGACACAATCATCTCACACTTAAATACTATGGCAAAACCATTGTAATAAGCGTTAAGGATTTCACATCTAATATCAGCATTTTGCTGTCATACACGGTATAAAATCTAATGCTCTAAATATGAACTCTGCTGGTATCATTAAACGAAGGCAGGGTATATTTTATGTAGTACGCTGGTTTGATTGACAGATACCTGATGATGAAGGACACTCTTGGGTTATGAGTACCGTACCCTTTCGCATTCCTGAAGTGCATTATGATTATTATGTCATTGTGCCACATCCAAGCGAACTCAAGTTGTTGATGATTCGCGGGATCAATGGCTGGACATTGCCTCATTTCGTCCCGAATGAGCATCATACAGGGGTGGTACGGCATATCAATGATACGGTATACACGAAATTTGGCATTCGCGTCTCCACAAGGCGTTGTGTCGACATCCACTTTAATGCAGAAACCAAGCGAGGATCGCGCGCGTATATCCTCGACAACCTCGATCCGGTGTGGGAACCCAACCGCAATAGCAAGTGGGTGTCTTTTGACGAATTGGAATCGCTGAACCTTGCTTTGCCTGAACATCGTAAAGTGATTCAAGATTGGTTTGTCTGGGAAATCGAAGACCCCGAACTGCGTGTGCCGTGGTCACGACGAGGTTGGTTTGCCCAAGCCACCCAATGGATTTATGAAGAACTCATTCGTCGCAAAATGGAACCCATCGGCGAGATTGTCCAGACGCGCGCATGGGTACGCTCTTGTGTTGCTCGTGTCGAGACGACAGAAGGCTGGGTATATTTCAAGGCTGTTCCCAAGATGTTTGCCTATGAGCCGGTTGTCACCCGCATCTTATCGCAACGCTACCCCAAACACGCACCCAAAGTCATTGCGGCAGATGCCAAACATGCGTGGATGTTGATGCAGGGATTTGGTGGTTCTCCTATGATGGACGACCAAGATGTGCGACGCTGGGCGCAAGTATTGAAGGTCTTTGCGACGATCCAAATTGACCTTGCTCAACGCACGCAACAACTCATCACACTCGGCTTCCCAGACCGTCATTTGGATCAACTTGTAGCACAGATTGACCGCTTCATGGTCGATATTGCACATTATCTGCATCCCGACGAAGCGACTCGCTTACGCAATCATGCAACGACTATACGGCAAATGTGTTGGGAATTGCTCCAAGTGGATGTGCCGCTGTCCTTAGGGCATGGCGATTTTTGGTCGGGCAATATCACGCTCACCGATAAGGGAAGTATTTTTCATGATTGGTCAGATAGCTCTGTGACGCACCCGTTTTTTGATATTGCGGACTTTTTAGCGTCACCCGATGGACTCCCCAATATTCCCTATGTCGAAAATCGACTACGCGATGCTTATCTGTTGCCATGGAAAACCTACGCACCAATGGAACAATTGCAACACGCCTATGAACTTGCCAAACCCCTATCGTTTTATCATCAGGTCTTGGTCTACCAGACGGTTGTCCTGCCCAATGTGGAACAACGCGCCCGTTGGGAAGTCGAGAAGATGATCCCCTTCTTGTTGCGCCAATTGTTGGATCGTCTGGAAACTGAACCTGAACAAAAACTTGCCTAAGCGATTGAACCGCCAGTTTGCATCAACATTACACATCAAATACAGAATTCACAAAGGGTATTCATTATAGCTTTTTGCGTAAGCGTGTGGTGCAATATCGCTGACTGATACGTTGGCGATTGTACTGGTTCATTATGCAAAATCGTTTTACTCTTCAAAAGCTCATCTTGTTGACGATTCTAGTTATCGCGTTTGGGTTGCGCTTTCATTATCTCTATCAAATTGAACACAATGTTGACCACGCCTATCCTATCTGGCAAGCATTACGAACTCTTCATCTCGGCGAGTTCCCACTGATTGGACAAGGCACATCCATCCTCTTTGCTAATCCCCCACTCACAGGCTATCTGACGATTCCGGGCTTGGTGTTGTCTGGCTCGATTGTGAGCGTGTATATCACATTTGTCGGATTGAATACACTGGGTGTGTATCTCAGCTATCTCGCCTTCCGCCAACTCATCGGTGAACGGCTGGCATTGTTGGCGACTTTCTTCTTCGCGGTGAATCCATGGGTGATTGAGTACAGTCGGTTGTCATGGCCCCCCGCGTTGTTGCCTTTCTTCATGAGTGCGGTGTTCTGGTTACTCACACCGGTCTTCTTGGGGACATTAAAAGACTCATCCCGACGATTAATTGCTGGTCTGTTAATGCTCGGCTTGATGACCCAGACCACACTCATCGCCTATTTTGCACTGCCTGCGGTGTTTGTCTTGTTGCTTATCTTCCGCAAACGCTTACCCAAGCGAGGACTTCTCATCGGCATAGGTATCTTCGCATTGATACAAGCCGTGTATATCGGGGGCTTGTTGGGGAATTGGGAGCATGTCTCGCAGGACATCGCTGAATTCGCCCAAGAATCGACGGGTTCGGAATTGAAGTTAGATGCAGGCGAACATGCTTTCCGTCTGGTGACAGGGCATGATTATGATGTCGCGCGTGGGACATTGGCTCCGATTGATGATACCAACTTAAGGCAAGACTTGTCGCGTGTGTCGTCGCTGGTGATGACACTCGCACTCTTTACGGGGATGGTGGCGGCTGGGTTGGCGATTTTCCGTCCGGCGTATTGCAATCATCCCCCTGAAATCACGGAAGACCATGCCAAAGACACGTCGATTATTCTGCTCATCTGGTTTATCTTGCCGATTATGGCTATGTCCTATAACGGTAGTCCGGTGCATCCCTATTACCAGTTGGTGGGGCTTCCAGCGGGGTATGTACTGGCGGCGTGGGGCGTTGCGTATGTGCTGAATCCCTATACACGGAATCGCCTTATTATCTTGCTTATTCTAGCTATCCCCTTCGGCATCCTCATGGGCTTGAACAGCACCCGCTATTATCACGAGACGGAAGCCATCCCCGGCGCGCATGACTTAGGCGCGATGCCAGTCGATTGGGGCTTGGCATTGGGCGAGCGTATTAATCAGCATCTGCCCGACGGTGGGATTGTCTATGCGGATGTGGACGAGTGGATACTCAATAGCTTTTCTGGGCGAATCTTCCCGGTGTCGCGGGATGCTCGTGCGCCTGCTGTGACAGTAATTCCGGCACGTGGTGGCTTGTACATTGTGTCGCATGAGGCGGGACGTGGGAACGGTTTTGTACCCGAAGGAGCCGAGCGAGTCGAACTGCTACAATTGCCGGATGGGGTGACGATTACGATAGACCGTTTTCCGGTTGGGACAGAGGATGTATCCGGCTTTGTGGATTTTCCGGTTCTAGGGGAGAAATGGCTGGATTTCGTGGGGTATCGTGCAGACCGTGCAGGTGGACGCTTTGCTTTAGAGACGTTATGGCGTGTGATGAATCCGACACCGGAGCTGGCAAAGTTTACCTTTTCGCCCTTTGTGCATGTGTTTGATGGCGAGGGGACGCGGATGGCAATATTCGATGGTCCGCCGATTGCTGGCAATACATGGCGTGCTGGAGATTTGCATCTGCATCGGATGTCGATTGATTTCCCAGAAAGTGTAGACGACACCTTCACACTCAAAATCGGACAATTCGATGGCTTGGCAAACCAGAATATCATCTTCATTCTGCCGGATGGGACATGGGACGCGCTGATTCCCTTGCCTGTGGAATTGAGACCTATCCGTGGGCGCGGTGAATAATGTGTTACAACACAGATGGAATGAGATGATTGGCAATTCAAATGAAAAAAGTTTCGATATTAGCCATGCTAATAATCGCCCTATCTGGATGTGGCGCACCGATTTTCAGATCAGAGGCTGAAATTTTTCGGGAGAATCCAAGAGTTTTAGAAATTGTCGAACCTTATCTCGAAGATTGGGCAACCCTATCCCTAGAACTAACAAGGCAAGACAGACATGCTATTGTGTTGTCAGAGAACGACATACTCTCAATCGGAATCTGGAATGCTCAAACTGTCGATGGACAAGAAACACGAGTTGTTGATATTTTGCTAGATGTATGGGGAGATTGGCGCAGAGGCTATCTTTATGTCCATGACGGTTCAGAATTACTTAATAACAAAACCATAAATCCTAGCTTTTCATCAGGTGTATTTAGTTATCGCCGATTATCAGACACTATCTACTTGTATCAGGGAGCTTTTTAATTCCGATATAGAACAACTATCTAATCAAATATTTTCAACAAATCCTTGACAATCGAAACAGGGTTCTCGTGTTATGATGCAACAAACACGGGTATTGAGTGCTTTCGGTGAAGTCCTTTTTCCAACAACTCACACAGTCCATGCTGAACACGCTCCTCGTCGTCTGGACGGGGTTGGTGGTCGTGTTGATGCTGGTGAGTGCCTATTGGATGCGCCCCTTTGCATCCGAAGACGAACTGAACAATGGCTTTGCTTTATTTCTCATAGGTGCAGTGTTGTTGGGTGGCAGTCTCATATTGTGGCGACAACTGAAGGGTGAATCAGCCCACGAGAAGCCACATACATCCAAGCCGAATTTCGTTCTCATTCACACAGGCATGTCGTTTATCGGCATTGTGTGCTTGGCGATACTGACGCAGATTAACTTGCTCCATCCTGTCACAGATGACCGTAGTCCATTGTTTTTTCTGCGGGGTATCTCGATTCATGCACAGGTCGCTTTGTTTGTGCTTGGCTGTTTCTTTGTCACATGGGGTTTAATCGGTGGGCGACGACCCCGTTTGAACTTCTCTTGGCAATTCCATCACACACTCTTGCTCGTGATTGTCGCTGTCGCGTTGGTCTTGCGCCTATGGAATCTGGAAGATTGGATTCATCGCTTTTTAGACGAATTGCATTATGGCAATGCGGTAGCTCGTATCGAATCCGACCCCTCGCGTAAACTTGCCCAACCCTTTAGCAATTTGACTGCTTTCTCATGGTTGTTCCCCTATATTCAAGCATGGACGACTCAACTCTTCCAGCCAAGCATGATCGCGTTGCGGATTGTCGCAGTCGGCTTTGGTGTGGCGCAAGTACTGGCGATTTATCTGCTAGGGACATGGCTGATTGACCGCAAAGTAGGCTTGATGTCGGCTTTGTTGCTGGCGACATTTCCCATTCATTTACACTTCAGCCGTATCGGTATTGCCAACATCGCCGACCCTTTGTGGGGGATACTTGCTATCGCCTTTTTGGTGCGGGGATTCCAAACGCAACGACAACGCGATTTCGTGCTGGCAGGTTTGTGTCTGGGATTAACGCAATATTTCTATGAAGGGGGACGCTTATTTTATGTACCATTTGTGGTGTGCTGGCTGGCATGGCTGACGCTTTTCGTCAAGCGAGATCGACATTTCACCTTTCCTTCTTTACGTAACCTGTTCTTGCTGGGCTTTACATTTATTGTCGTCGCCTTTCCACTCTATTACACATGGTTTGTCAATGAAGTTTCTTTTGTGCCACGTTTGGATGAAATGGGACGAGGTGAGGGCTATTTTGAACAGCTGTTTAATGATCAATATTACACGCCCCTACAAGGCATCTTAAATCAAATACTTGAACCTCTCAAAGGCTATGTCCATCTGACCCCGACGAGTTGGTTTTATGGCGGAACATCAGGCTTTATTTTGGTGGGTGTTGTGCCCTTTTTCTTGTTAGGGCTTGCCCATGCCCTCTGGCGCATTCTGCGAGTGAATGGGTCGCTCTTGTTCTGGTGGTTGATGGCAGGCGTGATTGCGGTGAGTTTCATTCAAGACCCGGTGACGACTCCGCGCCATCTAGTGATTTATCCGGTGGCGATTTTGTTGGTTGCTGTTGGCATACGTTACACGGTTCCTATGTTGGCGAGTATTCGTCTCCAACACCAACCGCGGTTATTCGTTTTCATGGGTCTGTTAACAATCATACTGAGTGTCTATCAAATGGTGCATTACTTCGGAGTGCATCAGCCAAATTATTATCGAGAGCAATTCTATCCCGTGACAGATGGCTTCTTTAACATCATCGAAGACTCCGAGGATGCCTTATTCCGTGTGTTGGATTTGCCCTCGAATACGGATGTGCATATTGTACATCCCACCATTATCTGGCGGTTCGATTTACAAGCCGTGCAAGCCTATTGGCGGTTAACCGAGATGTCGATTTCGCATCTCTTTCCACCTGCATTGACGGCGGACTATTTGGCAGGATTATCACCTGACAGACCTCAAGCCTTCTTTTTGCGTACAGATGATGTGGAATCGTTAGCGTTGATTGAGCAGTATTTTACGCTGAGTGACGCAATTTGGAGTCCCTATGATATTCCGCAGGAGAAGCAGATGGTCTTGTATCTGTCAGAGGGGGGATAAAGGGTTGAATGTCATTATAGGAATTAACAAAACGAAAACGGTTCTTAAGTGGCGGGAGTAAGGTACGGGCAAAATTCACCATTCGGATAATCAAATAGTCCCCACCGACAACAATCAATTGGTGGACACGCGATAAGTCTTTGGTACGAATGTGCGCCATACATGCAATGATATTCGGGAAATAGGTTGTGTTGGACTGTAAATCAATGACAATGGTCACAGGCAAAGGCATCGAGTCAATCATGGCTTCTAGTTCATCGATCGAGCATATAAATGCCTCTAAGTCCCATTTCTCATGAAAGGTTTGATAAACAACATGAGGATTGTCATTATCTTGATGGATTAATATTCCCACAATGCACCTGTTTCCCTGAGTTAGTTTAATGTTACATAATATTACTAGATTTGTCAATCAGTAGGCTATAAAAATTTGTAAAACTGTATACAGGTTTCACCAGTCATACCGATAATTCTTTCGCCTTATCCCAATCGTGATTTCATTTGTGTTACATTTAGAATAGCTTGTGTCTGGGGAAGGGAATATAATATGCGATTCATTCTACTTAAGGGGAAATACACCTCAAACATCTTCTTGGGTATGCTGTTTGTTCTTGGTGCTGGCTGTGGAACAGCAACAGAATTAACTTCAACAGGAACATCATCAGGTGATAATGCTTGTCCCATTTTGGTGCAATCCGCAATGGATTCCGTGAGTGCAAGTTGTGAATCGACGGGGCGGAACGAAGTCTGCTATGGCAACAACGCACTGGTTGCCGAACTCGCCGACAGTTCAGATACCATTCGCATGAGTGAGCCGGGTGATACCGTCGGCTTAGAACAAGTCAGGCGATTGGAATTGAGTCCGATGAATGTGGATACCTCACAATGGGGAATTGCCTTGATGCGTTTGCAAACCAATATCTCTGGGACAGTTCCGGGACAAGCTGTAACCGTCTTGATGTTTGGGGATGTTGCCCTTGAGAATCAGACAGATACTACAGACAGCGAATTACAAGCCTTTACCTTCACGAGTGGAATTGGCGATGCTCAATGTGAAGAAGCTCCTGAAAGCGGGATACTCGTGCAAACACCAGACGGTGTCGGAGAAATCTCTTTTGTCATGAACAACGTGGAAATCTCTCTGGGATCAACTGCCTTCTTGCAAGCCCAACCTAGTCAAGCATTGACTGTGAATGTCATCGAAGGACAAGCAGAGGTCAGAGCAGAAGGCGTAACCCAGACTATTCCAGCAGGCAATCGGAGTTCGATTCCGCTGGATGAGAATGCACTAGCCGATGGCGAACCCACTGTACCAGAACCTTATGATGGGGGCGCACTGAATGTCCTGCCTGTCCAAAACTTAGAGCGAGAGATTACGATAGCGGAAGCTGTCACTGAAAGCACCTTCGTTGACGATATGGAAGGCTGGGGAATCTTCCGCGATGGAACTGAGATTGAACATTTCGAGGCAGATGAGACATCGGATGGTTATGTTTGTTCTGTCGACCTTGGGACAGGTGTGTACTGGTATTTTGATGCGCCAGAGTCTTTTCTGGGGAATCAAGAAGCTCTGTATGGGGGCAGTCTGAATTATGTCATCCGTGAGACACCCTTCGGGACCGATGTTCAGCCCGATGTCCTCTTAGTTGGCGAGGAATTCGGTCTCCAATACCGAAATGCTACTAATCCCCAAGATACGTGGACGGTCTTCAGCATTCCATTGCTTCCCACAGAGGCATGGCAAGTTACTGATGCGGATGGGAGGTTGCTGGAAGACCCACTGTCTGACGAACTTTTCATCGAAGTTCTCCGTTCACTGACTGCCTTGCGGATTCGTGGCGAATATGTGTCTGGTAGTGATATAGGTTGTTTAGACCGTGTACAATTGGTCGCCCCTTCCCCATAGATGCCGAACCCGATGAGCCAGTTACGAACACCGCGAACTCTCGCCATCCTCGCCTGCCTGATGATGGGACTGAGTACTTATTTCTATCGCCCCTTACAATCTTCAGATTTGGTGTTGGGGGATGTGCTCTTTGGTCTGGGCGCGATAAGTCTGTGGGTTGCCCTCTGGCGGGGAAAATCCGCCAGCTTACCAATATCCGAAATCTCTGAACGATCAACACCTCTTCCATTCCGGTGGTGGCATTATTTATCGGTTGCCATCGGATTGGGATGCTTACTTCTCCTCTGGCAGACACAAGGACCCGTGCCGAACACCTTTGAATCCGCGTTTGGGATGCATCATCCGCAACAGTTCCTGCTGTGGACGGTGGGCGTGTTGCTCATTATGTGGGGCATGATGAGTGGCGTTCGTTGGCGACGTTTCTTGTTAACCAAATCAATATTGCCGATTGTGGGAATTACACTCGTTGGGCTGGTTATTCGGCTGTGGCAATTGGAATGGGCGGTTCACTTTTTCGTGGATGAAGCGCATTTTATCGAAGCCATGACGCGCCTATGGGACAAGCCGGATGTACAGATTTTGAGCTATCTCAACCCGATTGCCAACTTCACTTGGGTCTATTCCTACTGGCAAAGCTGGGTCGTCGGGCTATTTGGCAATTCATTAGCGAGTGCGCGGTTGCTGAGTGTGCTATTTGGGACGTTGACCGTTCCAGCTGTGTACGTCTTGGGGAAGCGTCTGTTTGACTATCAAACGGGCTTGTTGGCAGGTGCGCTGTTGATGGCGTTTCCACCCCACATTCACTTTAGCCGACTCGCGCTCAATAACATCGTAGACCCCTTCTTTGCCGTAGTTGGGTTCATCTTTTTGTTGGATGGTTTCCGAACACAATCCAGACGTGCTTATGCACTTGCCGGGGTTTGTTTTGGCTTAACCCAATACTTCTATGAAGGTGGGCGAATCCTCTTCCCAGCACTAGTCGTCTTATGGTTGTTGAGTCGACTCGTTACTAGACAGTCTTTACCAACTAGACGCAATTTGCTGATATTTGGGCTGACATTTGTGATAATTGCCTCGCCCTTCTATCTCACTTTGCGGACATGGCGCGCAACGATTGTGCCACGATTGAGTGATCGTGGCGTGGAGACTGTAGATTGGGCAACTTTGCTTTCGGGTGAGGATGGGCTGGTGCAAATCCAAACCTTCTTCCGAGAGCGACTGAATCCGCCCTATTTGCATTTGGTCCACCTGCCGGATACAAGTGCATTTTATTATGGCGGGGAAACGGGGCTGATTCTGCCGATACTCGTTCCTCTGTTCTTTTTGGGATTAGCCATAGCGGTCTGGCGATGGCGACGCGAAGGCTCGCTACTGCTCATGTGGGTTGGCTTGACGATCTTAGGCAATAGCCTGATTGCAGACAACACATGGACGGCGCGTTATGTGGTGGTGTTTCCGGCGTTGATTTTGCTCATAGCGATGGGTATCCGCTTTGTTTTGCCATTACTCATTCCAACGGTAAGTCGGCGATGGCAAGTCATCGGTGTCGGATTGCTTGCCGTTCTCTGTGTCGGACAAGTCCTCTACTATTTCACGATTCACATGCTCATCTATAATCAGCAAATCCGTCCCTTTTTAGATCATCAAGACGTGGGCTTTCGCACGGTGGGCATGGCAGACGGCACATCTACATATTTACTGACGGACGAATTGACACTCGAATTGCATATCACGACTTTGCATCGACTCACGGACACGGACATCGACTTTCGTATCTTACAACCCTTTGAATTTCCTTATGATTTGATGGCGGTGTTATCGAGTGGGACGGAGACAGTTTTCTTCCTAGAACCAGAGGATACGCCGACTTTGCACACCCTCCAAGCCACTTATCCACAAAGGTTAGACGGTCCTTATTGGTCGCTCTTTAATGTGCCTGCGGATAAGCAATATGCCATGTATGTGGTTCGTGACGATGCGCCACCCCCCTAGCCTGTGTTTTGATTCAAACGCGAATCGCCCGGAGCAACCTCGTAAATCGCCTGCCATGGGAGATAATGTGTATAGATAAAGTCCTCGCGGAAGAGTGTGCCATCGGGTGAATAGACGTTGCGATAGACAGTGACATCTGCCCCGTCTGCCGAATAATCTACCTGCGAGATTTGTCCGGGTTGGAGTTCTGAATTGGCGATAAAGCGATTGGGTGGTGCAGGTTCGACATTCTTCACAATCGCTTGTTCAATTTCTGTCTGCCAGTGTGGTGTGCTATAGAAACGGAATTGCAAGGCATTCTGTTGTGGATAAATCGCCGTTTCAATCAAGAGATGATATGGCGTGTTATTCTGGAAGCGGAAGTCACGCTCTGGTTGCCAGATAGCGGCATCTAAGCCGGGAGGATTGCCGTTGAGTTCATAGTAACCCACCCGATAACCATGACTGTTGCGTTCGGTGATGGCATAGCCTGCCTCGAATGCCGCGCGGAAAGCGGTTGTACTCACCTGACAGACTCCTCCGCCAACACCTGTGACTGTCCGCCCACCAAAGATGACTTTGCCATCCACAAAACCATTTTCTAGGCTGATGTCGCCGAGATGATAGTTGAAGGAAAATTCCTCGCCGGGTCCGATGATGATGCCATCGAAACGGCTGGCAGAAACCGCAATGTTGGTACGTCGGTTGGTTTCTGAGCCTGTGAAATAAGTCGTTGATTCGGCAACCATCTGCACAATATCCAATTCAGCCGCAGAGACTTGGTTATGATAGGTCGCTAGGGTGTAATTAAATGCCATCGGCACCGTGCGATTGTCTGCCGAAAAAACGCCTTCTTGTAAACGAGCCAGAGTCTCTTCAATATTCAGTTCGCGCCCGCTTATCGAGGGAACAATGACTTCAAGTTGTCCGGTTGACTCATTGAAGTGGAAGCGTCCGTTTTGAGCTGGTGTGATTAAGCCGGGAGCAAGTGTTTGCAAAAAGTCAGAGAAGACCGCCATATTGATGCTGACATCATAACTGCGTGTGCCATCGCCATTGTCATTGAGGGTGATTTGTAGCAAGGCGGCGATTTGCTCAACCGAAGCCGTCCATGGCCCAAGTTGGTTGCCCACTTCATCAACAGCAACCAGACTGACAGGCGCAGACAAGGCAATACGGGCTTTCTCTTGCGCTTCTGTCACATTCCAGATGGTCGGCGGAGTTTCATTGACGATGAGTGGAATCTCTGTGCCAGCATCAAAAGCAACAATCCGTTGTTGGAGTTGTGCGAGAGTTGCACCCACATCGAGATTGCGTCCAGCCTGTCCATCGGTGGCGATGACTTGTGCGCCATTGAGTGTCAGGGAGGCATCCACAGCCGGCTGATTGAGTTCACTAGCGATTTCACTGAGTTTGGATAGGGCAATACTCTCATCATAGGTGATTATCGGCGCAATGCTTTCCCCCGCAAACCACGCCGTTCCCTGTTCAAGCAAATTGTTAATCGCATCTCGTTCATGTCCGATGGCATAGGCTTCGTCAACCGTGGCTTGGGCATTAAAGGTCACACCCAGTTCCCCAGCCGTAATCTGCCAGAAACGGTCGCCATCGCGGAAAGTGAAAATAGCATCCGTATCATAAGTGAAGTTGTTGGCGATACTCGCATAGGCTTCTTCGTAAGTCATGCCACTTAAATCAATCCCCAGAGCCGATACACCCGGTACCACTTTATCGGTAAAGCGAATTTGGAGCGCAACCAAGAACATCCCCAAAACAAAGAGCAATAATATCAACCCAAAGATGACTAGAATTGGCAAGCGGACCAGCCATGGATTCCAGCGGCGTTGAGGAGTGCGTCGTGGGTATTGGGGGGTCGGTGGATGAGAAGCTGTGGCCATTCGCAATGCACTTTCTTCAGTATCAATGTGCAATATTGTAGCAGGGCTAACCGAAGAGAATAGCCCATTTTAGAACGTAGAAAACAATTCTTACAGGATGCTAACTAACTGGCTTCGGCGGTGCTTTCTGGAGTTGTCGTTTCTGGAAAAGCGAGAGGTTCACCCAAGCTCGCTAAATCCTGTACATCAAATTGAATGTGATCAATCCAGAAGTCATCAAAGACCATCAGGAGGACATCTCGAATGCGTTGCTTATGACCATAGGGCGCGCTGATATTCACCGCGAGGAGATGATTATTTTGATGAGGCAACAAGACCATCAAGACGAGCGTGACATTGCCATCCCCATGATTCAGGGTGTAAAAGGCGGAGTCATGGTCTGACCATGTGAAGGAAACGGGTTCGGTTGAATAGCCTTTAGAACCATATTTATCAGATTGCTGGACAAGCGAAAGAATTTGCGACACGGTATGTTGTGTTGGGTTGTATTCAATCGGAAACTCGTCTATGGTGGGAATCCAGATATGAGTCGAGATACCATGTAGATGTCCATAATCATCAATCGAAGGCGACTCTTCGCTCAGGTAGATGTGATGCCCTTCAACTGTCACATCCCATCCTATGGGTTGACGTAATGCCATTGCAATTCCATCAACTTGGACTTGAATTGGCGTATCTTCGATTGGCACAGGTGATGGGGTGGGTGTTGCACTGCTGGGAACACAAGCAGTTACCCCAATCAATAACCCCAGAATGATCCATTTCCACATTGCATGACTACCATGTTTGTCATCGTTTATTGGCGACATCATAACATAGCTTTGAGCAAAACTGTGCGTTATCGAGCGAATGCTTACGCAATGCTCATTTGTTACTCATTACGAAGATTGGAATCAAAAACGACCATCAAAAGATAGTCGTTGGAGGGTAGCATTGCGTTGTAGCTTAATTCCGATGAGTAGCTGGTTTACTACCAATCAGCTGTGCTTGTCCGCCTGTTTTCACATCTTGGAAGTGGCTATCTACCCGACGTGATTGATGTGTAAAGTAGTGCTTCATGTCCCATCCTCCCCAGAATGGTCAAGTGTTGCTAGGCTGGTGCTACGACTGCTTCTTTAGTTGTTGAGCCAGTTGATACTGTTGTGCTTGTTGTTCTTGCTCTTGACGATATTGTTTGTTCAGATGATATTGCAAGTTCATGGTGGTTCTCCCAATTATGTGTCTGACTTATTGCTTTATACGTATAAACTAGCGTTTCAGTTTCAGCGATTTCCGAATTCGGTTTGCTAAACGGGCTTGTTCGGCTTCGTGTTCCCGTTCCCGTTGGACGAGTTTGACCATTTCAAAATCAAAGTGCATGTTTGTCTCCCTTTGTCTTCTAACTCACTATACGGATGTCATCTACAAAAGGTTCAAAATCTATTCCATTCAAATTAATTTGAATGATTAAACATAGTATATAGGGGTTTAATGCTGTTGTCAATTAATTTTCAACCATTTAAATAATTTCAAATACTATTCATATACAACAAAAAAACGCCCTCCTTGATGAGAGCGTCATTTATAGGGTTATCAGATTTATGAATTAGACGAGTTCATTCATATGGCGGATACGATTCGCCATCGTTTGCATCACTTGGAGCGCAAATGTCGGTGTCTCTTGCACGAGGAAGAGAAACTTTTGCTTGGGAACCGTGACAATCTTACAATCCGTTTTGGCGATCGCTTTGGCACTACGGGGCGCATTATCGAGCAACGCCATTTCGCCAAAATAGCCACCCGCTTCAACCGTTTCGAGGACTTGTTCTGCATGGACGATATTTACTTCGCCTTCTTTAATCGCATACATGACATCCCCTGTATCCCCCTCTTCGAGGATGGTTTGCCCAGCCGTATACTCAGTAAATTCTTGTGCATTTTTGAAATAATCTACAGCCATCTTGCCTTCTCCTGTTCAAGGTTGTACTACGCTAAGCTCAGTCTACTAAAGGGAAACCAGCCTGACAAATCTATTGCCTATTCTAACATGCTTTTAACGGTCCAATTCCTTCACTGGAATCAACATGCGTTCTCCTTGAAAGCGGTCAATCGTCCAGCCCTCAATGCCATCCGCTGTCCGAATTTGCCACCAACGAAAATTACTCGCAACTTCAGGACCGCCAATGAGCGTGACCGGCACGCCGTCGGGTAGTTGGATAACAATCTCATTCTCTGTTCCCGGTCCAGAGCGAACATTGAGTGTATCACCTTCTACAGCAATGGATACATCTTCGCCAATAATCAGTGCCATTTGCAGAGTCTGTTCATCGTCAGCGCGTTCGACTGACCAACCAATCGTGCCATCGGGAGCCTCAATCCGCCACCAAGCATAACCATCTTGCTTACGGGGACCTTCTATTAAAATCACTCGTGAAGTGGGTTCGAGACGTTGCAAAATTTCAAAGTCCAAGCCCGGACCAGAGCGAAGATTAAGTGTATCCCCACCTGTGGTAAAGACCTCTGCAATTTCACCGGGGAACAAATTGTAGGTACTGAACGAATCAACCACATCTCCACCCAGATCGAGCGTGAGGCTAATCTCACCTTCCGAACCACCAAACGCATGACTGACCAGAAGGGTATAAGTCCCTGTGTCGGATACGGTATAGCTGGGAATAACCGCATTCAGGCTCACCCCACTATCATCATCCGAAATCATTGCGTTACCATCTTGGTCAAGGAGAACAATTAGCGGATCAACATCGGCATCAACAGCCCGTGCAGAAATACGAATCTCTTGTCCCGCTTCTAGGTTAAACTCAATTTCATAGACTAAACCTTGGGTCATGGATAAGGTTTCATTCTGTAAGGAGCCATCAATCGAGCGTGAATCCGTCTCTTCTTCGATCAAACGAATCCATTCGGCAAAATCGGCATGGGCGCGCGGGTCGTCTAAAATCAGATAGA
>JANQRM010000088.1 GCA_028284565.1 Anaerolineae bacterium
CTGCCGGGGACAACCCAATTGTCTACGGGTTGGCATATGGTCTGTACGATTGATGACCAAAAGGTTGAGATTCCCCTGCAAGAGACGATGATTATCGGGCGGTCAATGGATGGGGATAATGTTGAGTTTGATTTGACCCCACACGGAGCGTATCACTTTGGAGTCTCACGGAAACATGCCAAGCTCACCCTCCATGATGGCTATCTCTATGTGGAAGATTTAGAAAGCACCAACGGCACACGCATCAACGGTTTTCAACTGTCTTCCAAGCAAAAATACCGCCTCCGCAATAATGATGAGGTGGAATTTGCCCGACTCCGCATCCAGATTCGCTTTGAAAAAGTTCCACGATGACCCGTAGCCAAACCGGACATATCTTCGCGGGTATTGCGGCGGGCTTAGGTCGCTTGACCCCGATTAGCGCATGGATATGGCGTTTTCTGCTCATCCTTTTCACTGTCTGGACCTTGGGTGTGGGAGTCCTGCTTTATCTCATGCTCTGGTGGATATTACCCGCCGATTCCTTGCAAGAACGAACCTATGGCAGTCCCCTTCGCTTTTTGCTGGCACTCCTCATCGTGATTGTGGTGGTGGGTGGGGTTTTTGCGCGCGATTCGCTCGTCAGTGAAACCGGACACGACCTCTATGTGCCGGCCATGGTTTTCTTGACAGGCTTGGTCTTTTTGCTGAGGCAGGTGGCGAACCGTCGCAACGTGGTGATGGGTCTCGTTGTCGCTGGAGTAACGTGTATCTTTTTACTCGGCGCGTTAGGTGCATTGCCAGACGGACTTTATGATTTTATCCTTCGGAGTTTGCCGGGAGTGTTGGTCTTTGGGGGATTGTCCCTATTGTTGCGTGACCGTATCGCTATTGGGAATATGCTGGCACTGATTTTGACCCTCGCGCTGATTGGTGGGATTGCCTTTGTCGCCTTCTCTAGCCGTACAGAGCAGGTGTTGACAGAGAATACGATTGCCATTGAGCAAGCGATCGATGCAGAAGTCACGACACTGGTATTGGATGTCTCCATCGGACAGACGGATATTGAATTCCGTAGTGCAACAGACGATACGCCAATTATCACAGGGGAATATACAGGAAGCCTCGCCAATACGATTGAGCAAGCCTACACAGCCGAAGGTCAAATTGGCACACTTGTCATCCGTGAAACACTGAGCGACCCCTTCCCAAAACTCGAATCGATTGGGCGTGGGACGATGTTTATCGAACTCCCGCAAGAGTTAGCCGTGTTCATCGAATTTTCGGGCGACAATGGGGATGCAATTTTTAATACAGGCGAACTGAATTTAGAGCGTCTGGTGATTAATCTGCAAAGTGGCGATGCCATTCTCACGCTACCAACCTACAATCCGCTATCGCCGAGTGCCAGCCAAGACCCCGGTAATATCAACATCTTCAATGGAAACTTAACCCTGCGCGTCAATGATGACTTGGGGATTCAGTTTATCCTGAGTAAAAGCACCAACAGTTTCCCCGTGTTTGAAGACTTGCTCTATCGTGTGGAAGATAGCGGGTCGATTTGGACGCTAGAACCCCGCAACCTCGCCTCGCTTGATTTCAATATCCGCTACACCGTCGCTGTCCCCAACGGCACAGTTGAATTAAGCGTATTGGAATAAGCTAAAAATCCAAGCGAACTGTCACAATTTGATGCCGATTCAGGTTTACCTTTGCGTTGCCATCGGCGAGTGTGATGTCGCTTTGCGGTTTTTCAGCGAGATTGAGGACTTGAGCTTTCGCCACTTTGCCGTAGGGTTTGAGAGTCGTGGATAACTCATCATCCGTCGGATTCAGCAAACGGGCAACCCATCCTTTGCCGTCTTGCGGAGGTTTAAGTGCTGTCAGAACAACATTATCATTATCTAATTGGAGAAAACTGCGCTCGGTAGCATCAGGCTTTTCGCTGTATTGATAGGCTTGTAGCGGAGCTTGATACGCCAGTCCAGCATGAAGCATCTTCGCCGGATTGGGGTCGCTCATCGGCATAAGCGCATAACTGATGTTCATCTCACGCTTGGCTTGGGCATGCGGTGCGGGAATACCTGTTGTCCCATTGGTCGGACGCTGCAACCAACCCACCGCGCGTAATAGAGTCAGTGCAAGAGATGTCTCGTCACCTTCAACGATAGGTTCCCATTCGGGTGCGCCACGCGTGAGTAAAAGTATCGCGTCGTCGTTTTGTTGCACCCCACAAAAGGTCTGCATCGCACGGATATGCGCTTGATTGGGGTCAATGCCGTTGGAGGGTTCGACTTGCTGGAACGTATCCACTGCAAAGGCACTATCAGACAAAATGGACCCGGGTTTCAAGCCTGTGCGGAGGTGAGCGCGTAAACGATGGTCATTGGCTTTGTTGGTAAAGGTCGTGCGGAAATAGATACCCGGCACATTGTCATAGAAAGTGGCACGGGTGGTGAGTTCGAGCAAGCTGACTCCGCGTGTACGTCCACCATTCGCATCCAATCCCGACGCAATCCGCATTCGATGGCGAAATATCAAGGTATCTGAGGTGGGTTTAACTTCCACTTGAACGCTATCGGTCAGTGTGCCTTGTGCGAGGACATCAGGCGTGGGCTTGACATAGTTGCGTATATCCCCGGCATCACCTCCATCAACAAAGGATAAAACGTCTTCAATGTCTTGATTTTTGGTTGTCCAAACGAGCTTGCCATTCTCAATCTTGAGCGTCGCGCCGACTACATTGCCAATCATATGCCCTTTAG
>JANQRM010000091.1 GCA_028284565.1 Anaerolineae bacterium
ATCCTCGTGGATTGGGATCCCGAAGACCCCACCGACCCCGACCTTGACGACCCGCAATTGCAAGCGGCTATTGACCTCCTGAGCGGAGCCGATATCTCTAACTAAGCCTATGATACAGGGGTGGCAGATGTCACCCCTTCTCTCTTCCCAACCCACTTGTCCCCTGTTATACTATGTCCCGTTTTGAGACAGTTGAGGAGTTTTATTGATGGCAGTCGCCTTACAACTTGCATCTATTGTTATCTCAATTTTGTTGATTATCTTGATTCTGCTACAGGTCAAAGGTGGCGCATTGGGTAGCCTGCTTGGCGGAGATGCTGGGGGAGGTATCGCACGTACCCGTCGTGGACTAGAAAAAACGCTCTTCCACGTCACCATTTTCTTGTCGATTGCGTTCCTGTCCATTTCACTCTTCGCAGTCGTCTTTACAAGCTAAATCGACAAAATTAGCAAACTTTTCTAATCGAAATTAAGCTTATGTTGGGGTGTTTTGCTGTGAAACAGCGAAGCACCTTTTTGCTTAAATGAATCGGTGAGGTGCCTATGCTTCGTGGCTTCCGTTGGCAATTTCTTGCGCTGTTGGTTTCGTTTAGTGTGTTTGTCGTGGCACTTTTATCACGCAACACCTCGTCAGCAATTGAACCTACCCCTCCTCCATCGACAGCAACTGAAGCCAGCACGCTTGCACCGACAGAAACGTCTATACCCCCAACACCCACCATCACTCAAGCCACACCGATTCCAGTGAATAATCAGCCCTTATCACCTACCTTTCGTGAAGCACTGGTTGGTCAAGTGCAACGGCTGAATCCGGTTTTTGCTAGCTTAAACTCAGTTGACCGTGATATATCATCGCTCATCTTCGAGGGGCTTATCCGCATCAATGAATATGGCGAACCTGTGCCTGCACTTGCAACCGATTGGGTGATTTCTAATGATGGCTTGGAATATGTCTTGACGCTTCGTGAAGATGTTCTGTGGCAAGATGGATTGCCCTTCACGGCTGATGATGTCATCTATACGATGTCGATTCTCAGTGCACCTGATTACCCCGGACCCACTGCCATTCGTGATTTTTGGCAAACAATCGAAACCCAAAAACTCACAGATAACATGGTTCGTTTCCGCCTGACTCAGCCTTTGAGTAGCTTCCTTTCCAACTTGTCCATTGGCATCTTACCTGTACATGCTCTGCAAGGAACAAGTGCTGAGCAATTATGGACACATCCTTTCAATCTCGCGCCGATTGGCACAGGTGCTTATCAACTCAACAATTTATTTGCATCAAATGGAGAAACCTTAGACCGCGTAGAACTCAAGCGATCACCGACATATCAACAACGTCCAGAAAGCCAAACAGGTTATTCGCTAGAAACGATTGAATTTCATCTCTTCACGTCATTTGACGACAGTGTAAATGCTTTCCAAGCGGGTGCAGTGGATGGCGTAGCAACACAACTGCCCGAACAGCGAGGACAACTCTTGTCATTGTCGAATGATCAAGTTTTATCCAGTATCGACCCCACACTTGGAGTATTGATTTTCAATTGGGATGAGGAAGTCCGCTTCTTCGGGGATAAACGGGTTAGGCTGGCTCTCCAACAAGCCCTTGATGTTGACAGCCTCATAGAAGCAAACCTGAGCGATGTTGTCGTTGCAGATAGTCCTCTCTTGCTCAATTCATGGGCATATCGCTCTGTCCCACATCGTTATGATCTTGCAGAAGCACAAGCACAACTGACGAATGCGAATATACAGCCGATGAACATCTCTGGCACGGAGGCAACGGAGGCACTTCAATCGTTCACGATTCTCATCCCCCAAAATGAAGGTCTGGACTCCTTAGCTGATTCAATTGCACAAAGTTGGCGCGCCCTGAATTTCGATGTACAAGTCGAGGCAGCCGATAGTCAAACATATTGGACTCGCTTAGATAATGGCGAATTTGATACGGTAATCGTAGAGCAACAGCTTGGCACAGACCCCGATGTGTACCGTTATTGGGATGCAGGACAATTCCCTGATGGATTGAATTGGGGTGCAGTGAATGACAGTATGATTAGCGAATTATTGGAAAGCGCGAGACAAGATGCAAACGGCGTGCTACGCGCACAACTGTATGAGACCTTCCAGCAGACCTTTGTTGACCAAGCAATCGCTATTCCTTTGTATTACCCACTCTTTACCTATGTCGTGCGTAATTCAGTGCAGAACGTCCAACTAGGCTTTTTGGCATCACCTGCTGACCGTTTTCGGAATATTGGTGATTGGGTGATTTTACTGGGCTAGCGATTTGCTTCAGCCTCTTTAGCTAGAATCTCCCGTAAGAGGTCTTTGCGTGCGCTTCCGCCAAGCGTTTCAAGTTGACGGACCTTAAGCGGGTCAATCTCATCGCGGAGTAGACGCAATTCTTCAGATGTTGGGGGAGGTGTTTCCGTACAATCAGGTGCGACTTCGAGTTCAAAGCCGGTTTTCTTCTGGATGCGTTCCAGCGTGGTTGTCGGATGAATACTTGTTACTCGCATCTTGCCATCTGCCCAGTCAAACTGTCCTAAATCGCTAATGAGATAGCGAGGTCCTTGACCATGTTTGCGATGGGAGACGTGTCCTAATCCACTGACAAAATCGATTTCTTCCGCGAATGTCACGCGCGAATGACGTGGGACATAGAGGAAAATGTCGTCATAGTGTGTCGTCACATCGGGGATGCCACCTGAACCGGGAAGCCGCATACGGGGCTTATGATAGTCTTTACCAAAGGCGATATTGTTGAAGTTCCCTTGTGCATCCACTTGTGCTGGACGGAAGAACTCTTTTGGCGTGTAGGTTGGGAGTAACTCTGCCGCCGCCGATGCGAAACCGACATGCACCAAGCCATTTCCAAGCCACAAGTCTTCGATGCGCGACACGCTCAAAGGTCCCCAATCTTGACACAAACCTTGCCCAATTGCAGAAGCAAAGCGGACATTCGGCGCATGGATACACTTTGCCAGTATTAGCCCAGCCGTTACCAGTGGTGTATTGATCCCTTGCGCCCAAACATCGCCGTCTTGTACTTGGCGCGCGATACACACGCAGATGAGTTCGTCGATTGTGTAGTCCGGTGTCATAAGTCTCCCATAGCATGAAATAGATAGGCTGTTATTCTAGCTTAAGACCCTAGTTCTTCCCATCCATCCGAACCATCATTGGCATGAACTTACCAACCACATCCACCAAATCTTGTTGTGCATTAATCACCTCATCAATCTTCTTATAGGCTTGGGGGGCTTCATCCAAATCACCTCCGATGAGGGTGATGCCTTTCTCCTTGAGATACTTATTCCGCATGGTTTTCGTGATGGTTTTTTTGGCTTGACGACGACTCATCAGACGACCTGCACCATGCGACGCGGAGTTGATGGATTCCATTTTCCCTTTGCCGCGGACAACATAGCCTGCATCGCCCATTGAGCCGGGAATCACGCCCAAGACACCTTCGCTGGCTGGGGTTGCACCTTTGCGATGCACAACCACATCAACTTTCTCACCTCTATCATTGAGTGCTTTCTCTTTCCACGCGAAATTATGATGATTCTCAACCACTGCGACGGGTTTTAAGCCAACCGCTTTGGCAACGCGCTTGTGAATCACTTCATGATTGGCGGCGGCGAATTCTCCAGCGAGATTCATGGAAATCCAATATTGCTCGCCTGCATCCCAATCAAGTGGCAACCATGACAGATGCTGTTGTTCCTTTGGCAAGTTGGGATGGTATTGCTTAGCAAGTCTGGAATAGTAATCGGCGATTTTGAATCCCACGCCTCTTGAACCACTATGAGAGAGTAATGCCAGATAAGTCCCAGCATCCAAGCCTAATTGAGGGTCATCATCAATCAATTCAAATGAACCCCATTCGACAAAGTGATTGCCGGAGCCACTTGTGCCGAGCTGTTGATAGCCCTTGTCTTTGAGAGAGCGCAGTAAGTCGGTACGCTCCCAATCGGGATCGTCCATGATAGGATGTTCAGCGCGTTTGTTGCCACGCCACTGCTTCCCTGCACCAAATAGAGTCTGTTCTTTAAGTGCATTCTCGAATTGTCCTTTTTTCTGGTTAATCATGTAGGGCTTTTGCGGGAAAATGCTCATTCGCATTCGACAGGCAATATCGACACCCACCGCGTAGGGAATCACTGCATCTTGGGTAGCCAGTACGCCACCGATGGGCAAGCCATAACCAACATGAGCATCTGGCATAAGTGCGCCAGCCACAGCAATGGGTAATTCCATGGCATTGTTCATCTGCTGGAAAGAGCCTTCATCGATAAAATCCTTACCCCATACCGGATAGGCAAGTGACTTATTTTGTTTGTCCATCTCCTAATTACTCCTCAACTTTATTTAACGGCTCATAATGTATCATAAGGGTTCAACACAAAATTACAAGTGGTAAGCACAAAGAGTTAAGATTGATATTGCTTGCTCACATGAACAAGTATGATACAATCGTGACTAGATTGATGTTCTCATGGGGTTATAAGCCAGATTGGAGCTTTTTATGTCTGTTGTTGCGGCACTAAGTCAAGCAGACATTTTTGATGAATTAAGCAAAACACAACTGGAACTGATTGGTTCGATTTGTGCAGAACGGCATTATCAAGCGGACGATGTGATTTTTGAAGAAAATACACCGGGCGATGAGATGTATGTGATTGCCAGTGGTGAGGTCGAGATTCAAGTTGACCCTGCGCTCATCGGTGGTGATGGTACAGGCGCACATACGATTGCGACTTTGCGTCGTGGACAGTCGTTTGGTGAAGTCTCATTGGTAGATGAAGGCTTGCGTTCTGCTGGAGCGCGTTGCTCCCAACAAGATACCCATTTGATTGTCATTCCGCGTGATAAGTTGATGCTCTTATGTGATACCTATCCGCAGTTAGGGTATCGGTTGATGCGAAATCTGGCGGCTGACCTTGCCATGAAAATCCGCCATACAGACTTACAAGTGCGTGAACAACTCACATGGGCGCATGACGAAAAAGACGCTTAAATTCTAGCTACAATTATGAATCAAAAAGGCATATTCAGCGCGAATATGCCTTTTTGATTTAGATTACATCATGTCTGTTGTTGATTAATTTCACAAATTTGCGTTTACCCACTTGCAGAACAGCTGGCAACATATCAAGTGTGACGGTTGCTTGCACATTAGAGACTTTCTCTTCGTTGAGGCGAACTCCGTCTTGTTGAATGAGACGCTTTGCCTCACCCCCACTCCCGACCATCTTCAGACGTACCAGCAAATCACGCACGCGTTCTTCTTCCGTGATGACTTCTTCTGGAATATCTTCGGGGACTCCACCGCCACCACGGAAGACTTCATCCCAACGTTTTTGAGCATTTTCGGCATCCTCTGGGCTGTGGAAGATACTCACAATCTCACGGGCAAGGCTCATCTTGACTTCATTGGGATGGAGTGAACCACCTGACAAACCTTGCTCAAGTTCATCTAATTCAGCAGGAAGCCAACCGAGAATCAGTTTGTGAAAGATGGGCATACTTTTATCGGGTAAACTCATGACTTTGCCAAACATATCCCAAGGTTCGGACATCAGCGGAATATGATTGCCCAGACTTTTGCTCATCTTGATTTCGCCGTCTGTACCGGGCAGACTTTCACCCATAATGATGGCAATTTGGGGTTTTTGACCCAAGCCTTGTTGTAGCTTGCGACCTGCCACCAAGATATTAAACAATTGATCTTGACCACCCACTTGGACATCAGCCTCTTGTGCAACAGCATCATAGGCTTGCATCAGCGCGTAGAAGAGTTCATGCAGGTAAATCGCTTTACCATCGTCAATCCGTTTGCTGAAGTTTTCCCGTACCAAAAATTGCTGAACGGTGAAGTTGCTTGCTAGGCGAATAATATCTGCAAAATTCAGAGGAGAGAGCCATTCATCATTGCGACGCACTCGAGTTTTGTCCGGGTCAAGGATTTTGAAGGCTTGTTCCGCATAGGTGCGCGCATTCTCTTCAACCTGTTCACGGGTCAATTGGTCACGTGTCGACTCTTTATCCGATGGGTCGCCAATCAAACTGGTAAACGTCCCGATGAGAAAGGTAACATCATGCCCAAAATCTTGGAATTGACGAAGTTTCCTCATGGTAATGGTGTGTCCAAGATGTAAGTCAGATGTGCGGGGGTCATAACCACAATAGACACGAAGCGGACGCCCTTCTTTTTCGGCTTCTAATAAGCGTGCTTTCAATTCTTTTGTCATGTTTTCTTTGGTTTCAGGGTCGCCATATTCCGCACCGGACATCAGGACTTCGACCTGTTCATCAATCGTCGGCATGTCACTTCCTCTATTCGGTTTATCCATAAAATTAGCCCTAGTATACCATAGCAATGCGCCCTTGTTACGGGGACTGTCCTCGCTATAATATCGACACATTGTACTTTCTTTTTGAAACTTTATGAACCCTTAAAACCCTTCGATACAAGTTTAGAAAGCTATTCTATGAAACCGATGACCACTGCCGAAGTCCGGCAAACTTTCCTTGATTTTTTTAGCGAGATGAAGCATCAAGAAGTTGATTCCTCGTCCCTTGTACCCGCAAATGATCCAACGCTCTTGTTTGCCAATTCGGGGATGGTGCAATTTAAGGACACTTTCTTGGGGAACGAGAAGCGAGATTATACCCGTGCGACCACCTCACAGAAATGTATGCGGGTGAGTGGGAAGCATAATGACCTTGAGGAAGTGGGTCCATCGAACAGTCATCACACCTTTTTCGAGATGTTGGGCAATTTTAGCTTTGGCGATTATTTCAAACTTGAAGCAATGCAATTTGCATGGGAATTACTGACCAAAGCCTATGGTTTACCAGAAGATCGACTGGCTGTCACTATCTATGAAAAGGATGACGAGAGCTATGATTTGTGGGTGAACAAAATCGGAGTCCTAACAAATCGGATTGCACGTTTAGGTCCTGATGACAATTTCTGGCAGATGGCAGAGACCGGACCCTGTGGACCCAATACGGAGATTCATTGGGATAGAACGCCTGAATTGGGTGAGGATGGCATTGTTCAATCCTTATTGGATGACGATGGACGCTTCCTCGAAATTTGGAATCTCGTGTTTATGCAATTTAATCGGACACAACCCGATCCTCAGCATACCGGACAATTTGATGAGCCACTGCCTGTCCCCGGTGTCGATACAGGGATGGGTTTGGAGCGGATGGCATCCGTCTTGCAAGGCGTTGAAGCTACCTATGAAACGGACGCTTTCTTGCCGATTATACACCGGACACAAGCATTAGCAGACACAACGAATGAAGAACGCGAAGCCAATATCGTTCCCTATCGTGTGATTGCTGACCATATGCGTGCGGCAGTGTTTCTGATTTCCGATGGCGTAGTACCGGGTGCGAAGGGACGCGCTTCGGTTTGTCGGCTGGTGATTCGACGGGCGGCACGGTTTGGCACGAAGTTGGGCTTTAATGAACCATTCCTTGCTGATGTGGCGGATACTGTCATTGATGTGATGGGTGGGCATTATACCGAGTTACTCGAACAACGCTCTTCTATAAAGCGGACAATCACGATTGAAGAAGAACGGTTTCATCGCACGATGGAACGCGGACTCAGTGAACTTGAAGCAATGCTTGATGAATTGCCTGAAAGCGGACAACTGTCTGGTGAGCAGGCGTTTTATCTCAAAGCCACATTAGGATTGCCAGAACAAGTCACGAAAGATATTGTCGAGGAACGCGGATACACCCTTGATGAATCCGGCTTTGAAGAAGCACAAGCGGAACATTCACTCGTCAGTGGTGCGGGACAAGCCATAGGTGAAATGACCTCTGCGGAGTTATATACTGAATTGCTCCAGACTCTACAATCTGATGGCAAGTTAGATGACGATGGCGTCGAGTACAATCCCTATGATAATCAACCAGTCGATGCACAGCTTCTGGGATTGATAAAAGAGGATGAATTGGCTGACCATGTCATTGTCGGTGAAAAGGTCGAGGTTGTCCTTGATAAAACCAACTTCTATGTCGAATCGGGTGGGCAAGTGAGCGATACAGGCACGCTACAAGGCGACGGGTGGCTCATTGAAGTTGAGGATATGCGAAAGCCAGCAACCGGATTAATTGTGCATCTTGGCGAAGTGGTTGAAGGTAATCCTAGAGTTGGGGATTCGGTTGTTGCTCAAGTGGATACGCAACGTCGGGGGGATATTATCCGCAATCACACGGGGACTCATCTCCTTCATGCCGCCTTGCGTAATCGACTAGGCAAGCATGTTCAACAACGGGGTTCGTTGGTCGCGCCAGATCGCCTGCGTTTTGACTTTGCTCATGACCAAAAAGTCACCGATCGCGAATTACGAGATATTGAAGCCGAGATTAATGAATCCATCCTTCGAAATTACGCTGTCACTGCTGAACATAAATCGTTGGATGAGGCGCGTCGTGAAGGTGCGATGGCGTTGTTTGGCGAAAAGTATGCCGATGAAGTAAGAACCATCTCGATTGCCAACAATGGAGACTGCTATAGCTATGAACTGTGTGGTGGTGTGCATGTCGGTGAGACTGCTGAAATTGGCACATTTATCTTTACATCAGAAGGTAGTGTGAGTGCTGGGATTCGGCGTGTAGAAGCATTGACTGGACGCGCCGCGACACAATTTATCCAAGAGAGCTTAGACCGTCTTCATGCCTTAGCTTATCAATTGGGGACAACACCTGAACATGCTCAAGAACGCCTTTCGACCTTGCAAGAAGAACTCAGTGCCAGCCGTAAACAGTTGAATGAATTACAACGTAAATTGGCGAAGTTCAATTTTGATGAGATGCTGACCAAGGCTGAGCAAATCAATGGCAAACAAGCTCTGATTGCTCAATTGGATGGTGTGCCGATGGATACCATGCGCGAAATGGCTGACTGGTTCCGCAATAAAGTGGAGCGCGGGGTGTTGGTCTTGGTAAGTGACATCAACGAAAAGCCACAAATCATTGTCTCGGTAACAGACCCGCTGATTCAAGAAGGTGTCAAAGCTGGCAATCTTATCAAGCCGATTGCTCAGGTCGTGGGTGGTGGCGGCGGTGGTCGCCCACAGATGGCACAAGCAGGCGGTTCTGACAGTAGCAAAATTCCATCGGCATTGGATAAAGCGCGCGAACTCATTGCAGAAGTGTAATTGTCCAATTCTATGAAACCGATTATGCTTGAGGGCGATGCGACCTGAGTCGCCTTTTTATGGTTCTGTATGTCAAAAAATAAGCCAGAATATGTTCAATTAGAAGCCAATGATGATGTCACCGCCGTGCGTGACCGTTTATCGTTCTTGCGTGGCAAGCATGTACTCATCATTTGGCCCGAAAAAGGCACTGCACTCAACCGCAAGCTCGATTTGGTGTTGGTGCAACGCGAAGCCAAACGACGTGCCATTCGTCTGGCATTGGTTACTCATGACGAACAAGTGATGACCCATGCGAAGGATTTGGGAATCAGCACCTTCGAGACAGTACGCGCCAGTCAACGCGGGCGATGGAAGCGGGGACGGACAAAAGTCTTCACGCAACGCTATCATAAGCCAGAAGATGAACCCGAACCCGAAGAGTTAATGGAACATGCTAGCCGAGTAAAACGTCCCAGACGAAAAATTTCACAATTGCGCTATGTGACAGAACGGCTGATTATTCTAGCAATTTTACTAGCTGTGATCGGTAT
The DNA here is from genome assembly GCA_028284565.1 of Anaerolineae bacterium. The sequence goes on from JANQRM010000091.1 coordinate 9,731, forward strand.
CACAGCGTACGTTGCCCTACCAAGTGCCACAGTGACATTGAGTTTGTCGCAGGAACTCATCTCAATTGAGAACACGATCATCGCTGACCCCACCATCCAAGATATCAACATTGAAGAGGGTCGTATTCCCGCGACGGTCTTTCAAGCAACTGTGGAGACAACAGGCACAGTTCCCACAACAGGCATACAAAACGTCGCCAATTCGACAGCGCAAGGCACAGTAATTTTCACGAATCAGACAGCCTCAGCAGTCGATATTCCCGCCAATACAACCCTAAGTACCAGTGCAGGTACGCCTATCCTCTTCAAAACCTTAGCGGATGTGACAGTTCCCGCAGGCGTGGGTGAGCGTGTCGAAGCACAAGTCGAAGCCATGCAGAATTCCGCAGGTGGCGTTGGCAATGTGGATACCGGATTGATTAACACCATCATTGGTCCCTTAGAAGATGCGGTCACAGTTCGCAATCTCGCACCCACATCGGGCGGTGAAAATCGCACTATTCAGGTCGTGACAGATGAAGACCGCAATAGCCTGTTGAATACCGTCAATCAACAGTTGCAAGCTCTTGCATATGAGGAAATGCAACTCAACCTCTCAGATGTGCAATATATTGTGATTGAGACCATACAAATTGCAGAAGAACGCAATGATTGGACAACTTATAGCCACCATGTTGGCGACCTTGCATCTCAACTCTCGTTGACGAAACGGGTGGTCGTTGAAGCCGTAGTGCTGGATGACCGCTTTGGCGAGCAAATCACGCTGGCGAATTTATCTGCTGATATTCCACCGGGACGCATTATTCAAGATAGCCCAATTTATGTGCGCGGTCCTATCGTCGATATCGGCGAGAACAACCAAATAACCTTTACTGCCAGTGGAAGCACCCTCATCATAGGACAATTGGATGCGAATCAGTTGGCAGAACGCATCGCAAGTTTATCCCTTGACGAAGCACGCGAACTTATCTTAACCACGACAGACATATCCCCCGGCACCCAACCCACCATTACCATCACACCCGATTGGTTTGGTCAGATGCCAATTTTGCCAGTGCGAATCAACATTGAGATTGTGCAACCCCAATGAGAGAAATTGGAAAACTCATGGGGATTGATCATGGGCTAAAACGGATTGGATTGGCAGTCAGCGATGCACTTGGAATCACCGTGCGAGAACTGACAATCATCGAGCGAATCTCGAAAAAAGAAGACTTCGCAAAAATCAATCGACTTGCAGAACAAGAACAAATCATTGCCTTTATCGTGGGGATGCCGATCCATCATGAGCCAGCAGGAACTTACACCCAAGCCGACACCGTGCGACATTGGATTAGCAATTTTCAGCAAACGACCCCGCTTCCGATTATCGAATGGGACGAGCAGTTGACGAGCGACGAAGCCAGAGAACTTGCCAAACAACAAAAACGGCACTATCTAGAGGCAATTGATGACCTTGCGGCACGGGTGATTTTGGAAAGCTATCTGCGGGCAGTAGACGACAGTTTGACAACGCCCCCCCCACGACCCGATTCCCATTGAGAAATTTCGCGTATAGTGTAAAGTGATGATGATGAAAAAAAGACGTTCACTCCAAAGTGCAATTAAAGGCTTCCTCTTCGCTGGCTTAGTGGTCGGTTTCCTTGCCGTCGTCGGCTTCGGTTTTCTCTGGGTATTGTCTGGTGGCGACATTGCCGATTTTGCCAGAACTACCCTTGCACAAATTTCCATCGCTACTCGCCAGCAAGATTTGAATCAGCCACAAGGCATTGATGATACGCCCATTCGCTTCACGGTGGATACAGGGGCAACGCCAATTATTATCGCAGGCAATCTCTTCAACAATGGACTAATTAGTGATGCCGGATTATTTGTCGATTATGTGCGTGCAGAAGATTTAGACACTGAACTAGAAGCTGGCATTTATTTCCTCAATCAAACGCAAACTATTCCAGAAATTGCCCTGAAGCTCACGGATTCTAGAAGCAGTTTTATCCCCTTCCGAGTATTAGAAGGCTCACGGATTGAAGAAGTTGCTCAAC
>JANQRM010000333.1 GCA_028284565.1 Anaerolineae bacterium
ACTCTCCACTGCCTTCCGCACGATGGATAAGCTCTTGTTCAAATTCTCTTGCAATACGCTGATATTCATCTTGGAGTCCTCTTTCCCCCACGCAAGGGATAGACAAAATTTATCCCAAGTTTATCCCAAATGCGATTATACACGGTGTCTTAACTTTTGGATAGATAATGGGTGCAATTTGGCTGAAATTAAAGCATTGCCTCGCCACCATCGACATTGATGGCTTGCCCCGTAATGAAGCTGGCGGCATCGGAGCATAAGAAGAGCGCAACACTGGCGATTTCGTCGGGAGTCCCCTGACGTTGAAGGGCATTGGCTATTGGAGTAATTTGGGGAGCATCATCATCTTCAACATTGCCGATGCAGATAGCATTGACGCGAATCTGATGGGGCGCAAGTTCATGAGCTAGCTGTTTGGTCAAGCCGACGACTCCCGTTTTGCTGGCGATGTAGCCCGCGCCTTCTGTAATGGCATGAGGATGTCCGGCTGTCGATGTGCAATTGACAATACAACCTCCGCCTTCATCCGCCATCACACGCCCGACCAGCTGGGACATGAAGAAGGTTCCGGTTAAGTTGATTTCGAGTTGTCGTCGCCAATCCCATTCGTCAATGTTGAGGAGGGGTTCGGCTTTATAGACTCCAGCGGTGTTGATGAGGATATTGATTTCGCCAAAAATATCGCGCGCCCGTTCAATCAGGGAGGCGGCTTGAAAGCGGTTGGAAACGTCCCCCTGAATATCAATGGCTTGTATGCCACTGTTACTAATCAGGTCAGCGACGGATTCGGCACGCTCGGCATTGAGGTCATTGACAACCACATTTGCCCCAGAATCAGCAAGGGCAAGCGCGATAGCCTTTCCCACGCCTGCCCCAGCTCCAGTTACGATTGCAGTTTGTTGTGTTAGACGAACGCGAAAGTTTGCCACGCCGACTTCAGCCATTGGACGATACTAATTTCTGCACCGACATGGAAGCCATTTTTGTCTGCCATCTTCAAGCGACGGTCTGCACCATCGGCAAGATAGGCTGAAGCATTAAAATCAAATTTGGCTGAATGGGCTTCGCTGGCGGAAACGCCATAAGATTGCCAGTCGTTCCAGTCGTGTTCACCCTGCACGATATGCACGGGGGATTTGACTTTGAGAATGCCTTTCTCATCGAGCATGTTGCCACAGAGGACTGCGCCCATCGGCATCTGGATTTTCTTGAATTCGCGGAAACTATCGGCGAGGAGGAGTGTACCTTCATTTTGCGCGAGGATAATGACTTGTTCACGATTGACATTCGGTTGGGATAAAGCGGTGCGATAGGCATGTACTGCATCATCGGTGGGGTGACCAAATCCGCCACAACCACTTTTACCAGTGCCACGTTTGTCCCAACGGAACACCGCATAGCCTGCGCTCAAACCCATATCGGCATAATGTTGATAATCAGAGCGTCCGGTACAGCAAGCATGTTGAAGAACAAAAATCAGAGGGAAACCATCAGGGGGTGGAGACGACGCAGGATAATCTATTTGCCCCGCTAAACGAACTTTGTCTCCGTAAAAGACAACCTCTTCCGACATCCCAACACCGTCAAGCTGAGCTTCAACGTGCATAGGCAACCTTACCTCCAAAACTGATATGATTGAACGTCTGCTATCTGTCATAGAATCAAAATGACATACACTAATCTATGGTGAGATGTCATCAAAAAGCTCTATTTACAGATTTTGTAAGAGGCATTATTTATCTAACGATAGATTATGACACAAAAAACGAAATTTGTGAAGCATTTCAGTGCAAATTGCCCTCAAACTTGACAAATTAGAACGCACGGTCTAGGTTTAGGGACATATTGAAATTCCATTCATCCGTAGGGGTGTACAGTTGTACGCCCTTACATTGACGGAGTAGTTTTACGATTGTGAGGTATTCAGGTACATCATGCTGGAATTTAACAAAGTCCTGACCCAAGTGCAGAAGATGGGCGCGATGATGGAGAATCTGGATTTCGATTTGGATGACCGTCTGGAAGTCGCCAAACGACCCTTCGATGCCAGTGGGGATTTAAGTGCGGTACGGGAACGAATCACTTGGGTGCGTCAGCCGGAAGTCAGTGGCTATCGTGGAGCCGCCCCATTAGACCTTGCGAATGCCGAAGCGATCAATGCGATTTATCCTGCGCCAGAAGCACCCAACAAAGCCACGATTATCGCTGTAGATGGATCACAGATTTATCCAAATGAACAATCGCCCGTGCATTATTACCTCATCAACATCGGCACGATGGTTTATTACCATGGCATTGAACGTGTTCCCCAACCGCGCACAGACCCCGACCTGCGCTATCATGAGGCGCATGTGCATGACCGCTACGGACAAATCATCCGCAACAGCACAGTGGACGACCGTCGCACCGTCGAAGAGTTGAAAGCTCTGGCTCAAGAAGCATGGACTCAAAATCGGTTGGGAGAAGCGACTCCGATTGTCGGATTCTATGACAATCGTTTGATGTATCTGCCGCGTAATGATGCCCATGATGGAGAAGACTTGCTGAAAAATTATCTGGCGGCGATGGTGCAGTTGCACGATGCGAATGCCATCCTTGCTGGCTACATCGACAATCCCTTTCGGAGCAAACGCTTTATTCAATTGTTGTATCTGATGACACTCAATAGTGCAGAAGAAGTGATTACTCATCAACCCTTGCTGACTCGTGCGGGAGATTTAGAAGGCTTACGCGACCAACAGTTTTTTGAATATGTTCTGCAACCGGGTGAACGATCTGCGATTATGGTACAGAACTCCCCACAGAATTACACTTTTAAGGCGCGGGGTGAAAATTATGAAATCGCCTTCTTCTATCTCAAGGTGCATAACAATTATCAGTCGCGGGTGATACGGGTAGATATTCCGGTGTGGGTGGCGCGTGACCCCGACAAAGTCAATCACTTGCATGGTCTGATTTTGTCGCAATGTCAGATGCAAGGGCGAAATCCTTATCCGTATGTGTTAACCCGTGCGGATGAGATGGCGTATATCGGCGCGAAAGACCGTTCCAAATTGGAACAACTCATCAATACAGAAGTTCGGAAGTTCAAACAGGAGACGATGACCTACCAGACCTTGACTGCCAAAGATCGCGGGAAAGAATTAGCACGGGGCGAGAAGCGATTCCATGAGATTGATCGGTTTTAACTGCTCTACGTAGCACGAGGTAAATTATCTTCCTTCGTTGAGATTTCATCCGTTACACACGTTTCCATGCTATAGTAGTAATGTACCGTTATGCGAAACCGGGTTCTCATCATGTTTCTTCGTGTCTCTCTCCTACTCATCTCTCTTCTCCTAAGTAGCCTGACTCTGTTTGCTCAAGAATCCGTTCCCGATGGACTCACTGAATCGGATTATATCCGTCTTGCAGAGTCCTATTATGATGAGGGCAATTTTGAGCTGGCTATTGAAAGTTATACACGCGCCATCAAGCTCAACCCGGCGAATGATTGGTATTATGTCTTGCGGGGGGATGTATATATCACGCTTGAGGATTATGACCAAGCGATTGATGATTTATCGCAGGCGATTGACCTCAATCCTGACAGTGGGGATGCGTATAACCTACGGGGTTTAGCCTATCGCTTGACTGGCAATGGCTTGTTTGCCTTGGCGGACTTGGGCTTGGCACTTGACCTCTTGCCTCGTCACATTCAAGCCACAGCGTATAACAATCGGGGGGATGTGTATTTTGATCTGGGAGATTATGACCGCGCGATCGCCGATTACACCCTTGCCATTGACCTCAAGCCCAATTCGGTTCTGGGTTACTATAATCGTGGCTTTTCATATGTAGAACTGGAAGACTACGACCTTGCACTGGCTGACTTCAATCGTGCCATTGAGCTGGATACAGAAGCGACCTATCTCTGGGTATCGCGGGCATTGGTCTATCAACGGATGGAACAAAGTTGGCTGGCAATTGCCGATTATACGCAAGCATTGAATCTTGACTCAACGTTTGTACCAGCAATCAATGGGCGCGGGACGGTCTATCTGTTCGATAATGATATAGATCGCGCGATTCGGGATTTCGAGTTGGCAATAAAGGTAGACCCCTCCTTTGCTGATGCCTATTGGGGCTTAGGGGCCGCGTATGAGGGGCTTGGCGATGAAACGTTGGCACTCCAATATTACTATCGTTATGTGGAACTGGCGGGCGATTCCGCTGACCCCTTTATCCAAGAACGCATTCAAGAATTAGAAGGCGGGTCGAGCATTTAGTCTAGTCTGTGTATCAGAATCATCATAGAAATTTCCACATCCCCTCTGCCTTCGGTTACAATAGCTGTTATCGAAGCACAAAAGAGGGGAGTTTTGATATGTCAAATCAACCGGAAAAGCGGGATTGGCGCGAAGAGGTCGAAGTGGCGGGCGGTGAAGTAGTCGAAAAAGTCAAAGACCTGATACAGCAAGGGAATGTTCGTCGCCTGATTATCCGTAAATCTGATGACACAGTCTTGCTGGAAGTTCCATTAACGGCGGGTGTGGTTGCAGGAGGTGTGTTGACCTTCTGGAATCCAGTGTTGGCGGCAATAGGTGCGATGGCGGCGTTGGTGGCGCAACTGAAAATCGAGATTATCCGCTATGAGGATGCGGATGAAATAGAGAAGCCCAAAAACGAGGAACTCACAGACGAATAACTTCTTTGTCCTATCTTAAGGCATACAATCCAATATTTCGGGCATAATAATAATGACGCTTTATTTTCGGATTCAATTGTTAGAGCGTGTTGTGTTATTCATCCGGTGTATTGTCCAAGTTTATAGGTAAATTTGATGGCTTCTTCTGGGCAAATCCTTATCGTAGATGATGATAAGCAATTGGTTGAATTGTTAACGACCTACCTTAGCATGAACAACTTTGATGTGTTGTGTGCCTATGAAGGGCGCAAAGGAATCGAACTGGCTAAGGAACATACCCCAGATGTCATTATTTGTGATTATGATATGCCGGGCTTGAACGGCTTGACGGTGCTAGGCATCTTGCGTCAGGTGATGGCACTGAAGCAGACCCCAATTGTCCTGATGACGGGGTATGAAGTTCCCCCCTATAAAGACCTCTTCAAACCCCTCAAATATGTCCCGAAGCCGATACGTGGAAGTCAGCTAGTTGCTATTGTGCAGGACTTGCTAGAAATCTCCTAACGCCCCAATTTCGGGAAGAGTCTCCCGGTTCGATTCATGTAGTCCACATACTCATCACCAAAGCGTTCAATCAACCCTGCCTCTTCTTTGGGTAGACGAATCGTCACCAAGAGGATAGCGAGAACTGCCCCGATTAGGAAGAAGCTGATGGATGAAATCAAGCCAAAAGCAATAAACAGGCTAAAACCAATGGAGTAGAGGGGATGACGAACATAGCGATAGGGTCCGCTGGTGACGAGTTCATGGTTGTTGCGCGTGACGACGGTGGTAGTAACATTGTTACCAATCGCGCGAGTTGCCCAATACGCAATGGGCATGAGGGTAAAGCCTAGCCCAACGCCGACCCAACGCAAGATTTCGGGTAGAGGCAGTTTCGCCCATTCTAGCCAAGCGGGATTCAGGATATAGATAATCGCCGATCCCCATATGAGTAATCCCCCTATTCGCAAAGCTAGAAACAATGGACTGCCTTCTTCTTTGCGGTCATCAATGGTATCGCCTGCTTGGAGTCCAGCTTGGCGAGCTTGATAGCGATGTGTGCCAACGATGAGAAAAGCGATGCCGAATATCACACCGAATAGTAGTTGAAAGGTTGTTTCAGGAGTCATGAGATTCCTTATATATTTTACTGGATATAAAATTTATTTTAGATTAATCTAAAAATATTGTCAAGCTGTTGATGTGAGCAATATTCGCCAATGATGTCGGAGCTTGTTACAATCTAGTTATCAACAGACCCCAATTCTGGTCTCATCATGCAGATTCAAGCGCGCACCTATCTATCTAACGTGGCGTTATCTCGTTTCCAAACGAGGTTTCCGATTCGGCAAGTCAAGGTGAGTGGGCATGATTGGTCGTATCGGGTCGTTGGCGATGGTGATGATAGGCTGTTGGTCTTGCATGGTGGTGGCGGGGAAGCGGATGCCCTGTTCCCACAGATACTGGGATTTGCATCAACTTATCGAGTCGTTGCGCCGACGATTCCCAAAACACTCTCGTCCATTGACGATACGATTAAGGGATTAGCGACTATCCTCAACACAGAATCGGCAGATCGTGTGCATGTGTTCGGTGTGTCCTTTGGTGGACTCATCGCCCAAGCCTTTATACGACGGTATCATGCACGTATCCGAGATGTGGTGTTATCGCATACGGCTATCCCTACTGAGCAACATGCAGAGCGCAGTCAATTGCAATTGCGGATGTTACGTTTGATGCCTGCTCCAATGTTGTTGTGGTCGATGAAAAAGACCTACCTGCATAGCATCCAAAACACCGAGATACCCATTCGTGAAGAAGATAAAGCCTTCTGGCTCGATTACTTTGAGGTCTTGTATTCTAATCACTTAACCAAACAACATCTGCTTTCCCGCGCACGATTGAGCCATGATTATTTCTCCAACTATACTTTCACCAGTAGCGATCTCAATCATTGGGACGGGCGCATGCTGATTTTGCAATCGGATGAGGATGAGGTGTATGGTGAAGGGGAGCGTGGGGCGGTCTTAGGGATGTATCCGCGCGCATGGACGCACACCTTCGAGACCTATTCGCACCTCGCCACAGTCCTCGCAGTTGATGAAACTGTTGACATCGTTTTAGATTTTTTGAGGGGGAGTACTGCATGATTTCGCAAGTTCAGCATTTTTACGATTCTGCCCCAGAGGATTTCACACAAGAGTTGATGTCTTTTCGACAAGCGCATCCCCCCAAGACGATTCATTACAAACAGCATGATTGGCACTATCTTGACTGTGGTGAGGAGATTGATTGCATTATTCTGTGGCTGGTGGGTGGCTTAAAAAAAGCCGATGCCGCCTTTCGGTCTATCCCAATCTTAGACGATTCGTTTCGGATTATCGCGCCCGATTATCCTGCAGTCACGTCGATGAAGCAGTTAGCAAAAGGACTTGCCCAAATCCTCAAGGCGGAAAAAATCCGCAAAGTCAACATTCTAGCGGGGTCGTTTGGTGGGATGCTGGCACAAGTTTTCGTGCGACAATTTCCAAAGAAGGTCAGCAAACTGATTCTGTCGACTACCACCGCCCCTCATCCCGCATCCGTTGAACGCTATCAGCAAGAATTGGGGATGCTCCGTGAAATTCCTGACGAGATGGCACAAGCTGTTGCTAAAGAACGCTTTATCGAGATGATCAACCCCTTGGAGGAAGAACGTGGTTTTTGGGTTGCTTATCTGGATGAGTTGTTTACACAACGGCTGAATCAGCAGGATTTGATAGCGATGTATGAATGTCTCATCGACTATCACAGCAACTATGCGTTCTCGCCAGAGGATTTAGCGACTTGGACGGGAGAGATATTGATTTTGGAATCGGATGATGACAATGTATTCGATAGCGACTCGCGGGAAAGTGTGAACCATCTCTATCCACAGGCTCACACGCACACCTTTGTCGGTGCAGGGCATTCCCCAGCGAGTACTCAGCGGGATGTCTATTTTGAGATTGTGCGAAAGTTTTTGCGGGCTTAATTCGACAACAATTCTACGACATTCACCTCAATCTACAGTCCCAAGCACAATCAGGATGTCATTGGCTTGAAGTTTCGTATCATGTGGTGGGGGTGATAGATACGCTTCTCCCCGTTTAACGGCAACAATGAGCAGGTTATGCAGACGATGAATGGCTTCTACGGTTTGATTCACCCAGTCGGGTTGATCGCTTACAGATTCTTGTCGATAACGTAGGGCTTGTCCTGTCCCACCCAGATAGGAATACCACCACAAGCCGATTTCGGGATGCGCGATATGCGATGCCATTTCAAAGCCCGTTATCACCGCTGGAAGCCGAACAAAATTTGCTCCTGATAAATAGAGCTTCCGCATATACCGATTATCTTCTACCCGACTCATGATATGGAAGTCTTCATTCTTGAAGCGGTCAGCTAACGCGCGCGCCCCGACCACAATAGCTAAGTTATCTCGGTCATCGGGGAGTGTGGCAAGTAAGCCCCGCGCTCGTTCAATGCCTGCTTGTACCAATATGGCATCATCCGTGGGGTCGGCTTGTAAGTAGGCAACATCTAATTCATCGGCGAGTTCTGCAATAGAACGATTTTCATACTCGCTAAAGTCTGCATCGGTGATGTCGTAGAAGCTCTGAATCTTCTTCTGGAAGTATTCTTGATTCATAAACAGCAAGGCACGACGGAGCAAGTTCTCATCTTCCTCAATCATGACGAAGGGCGTTTTGAGGTTGTAAAATTCTTGTGCAACCCGCGCACCCAAGTTATCGACACCACAGACTATCATATGCTTGTCAAGTTCTTCGATTCGTTTCATGCGTCGTTTCCGTAAGCGTTCTTCTAATTTTTTGGCTTGTCGTTCAATGGTATAGGCGGCTAGAGAGGACAGGGCATAGCCGACGATACCAATAGCCAGGAGTGTGAAGATGATGGCAAAGACGCGCCCTGCTTCGGTACTTGGACTGAGGTCGCCATAGCCAACAGTCGTAATGGTAATGATGGTGGCGTAAAGTGCCTCTAAGGGTGTCCACTTCTCGATTAGGCTATAGACTATTGTTCCCACAATAATCAACACGACACTGACGATTAGCAAGAGCGTCAAATCCGATGTTGCAAGGGTATGTTGGAGTTGTTTGAGGCGTTTTTGAATAATAATCCACAGGCTCATACTCGGATGATACCTGCTTATGGGGGCGTTTTGCTAGCTATAGACCAATTCCGTAGGCAGGAGAAGGCGGAAGGTACTGCCCTGCCCGATGACACTTTCTACCTCGATTTCGCCAGCGTGTGCGTCCATAATTTTCTGGACAATGGACAAGCCCAAGCCCACTCCACCTGCTGAGACCGCCCGTGCATCATCGACCTTGTAAAAACGGTCAAACAAGAGGTCAAGATGTTTGGGGTCAATGCCGATGCCTGTATCTTGGACTTCGACAGCTACAGAGTCCTGACAGCGTTTCGTTCTAATTGTAATTGACCCATCTTCAGGTGTAAATTTTGTTGCATTTTCGACAAGATTAGTCAAGACACGTCCAAAAGACGCTTCGTCGATTTCAATGGGGGGGAGAGTGTCACAAAATTCAAGTTGAAGTTCAATGCTTTTGGTATCAGTCAAGATCTTCAGGTGATTTGAGAGACGAGTAATCACTTCATTGATGTTGTCAATTTCAAAGTGAAAACCTTGATCGCTATCGAGGCGAGACATATTGAACATGGTTTGCATAATCGCGTCTAACCGATCGACTTGTTTTTTGATCGTGTCGATTTTTTGCTCTTTTTTAAGCGGGTCCCGACTACGTTCCAAAACATGGAGCGAGGTATTAATTACAGTCAGTGGGGTTTTGAGATCGTGGGCGGCATCTCCAATAAAATCCGTGAAGACTTTCATCCGTTCCTTTTCGATAGCATACTGCATCAATTGTTCTTCGGCATCTTTGAGGTCGGTGATGTCCTGTGAAACAATCATGCCTGCAAAGGGTATTTGGTTTTCATCAAGGACTGGAACGATGTGAAGATTGTAAAGTCGTTCTCCTACTTCTCGTTGCAGATTAACCGGATGTCCCTCTATAGCGCGCCGATAATGATCTTCCATATCCAATTGTTCGGCAGGTTGTAGGTGGTCGAGGATCGACCGACCTGCAATTTCAGCAAGCCACGGCGAATCTTCAATTTGCCCTTCTGCCAAGAGATAATGCAAATTATCGTCATATAAGACGACTGTAGTATTGGGTAAATGTTTGGCAAGTGTGCGATAGAGATTCTCTTTATAGGCAATTTGTTCCGCCGTCTCACGGTAACGCGCTTCACTTTCTGCCAATTGTTCAAAGAGTGAGCGATGTTTGTTTTCGCTGGCAACCAGTCGGGTATTCATCTCCCGATAACGTGCCTCACGCTCTGCCAATTCACGATTCATTTCAATCAATGGATTAAACAACTGTTCCTGCAGAGTTAGTCGGGCAAACATGACGCTGACCACTGAAGCTGTCAACATAGGAATGGGTAAATCCCGCAAAACTGGGAGGAAAATCGTTATCGTGGCGATAGCACTTAACAGTCCCCCGAACCATAATAAATGTCCTCTACTCTCTCGGTTATGCCATAGAATGCTTGCAACCATCAGAGTTTCGAGCACTGCCAAACCAGCTAATGCCAGCCCCAGTGTTGAGAGCTCCAATGAACGTCCGCCTTCAATCACGGTGATTGATTCAAAAATCTGCCCTTGTATCAATAAGATAGGAGATAAGATGACAAAGACAATTCCACTACTGGCTAGCAGAATCTGTACCCAGAGACGATTCCACAAACCCAAGTAGTAGGTGACAAATGCAAATAAAAAGTGGATATTCAGTACGAAGCCCCATGTTGCACCTTCTACAAAGGGTGAACTTGCTTCACCCACCGTACGCAAAATCACATGATTCACTCCCCAAAACACCACCGAGAACATATATCCAGCTAATAGCTGATTATCTCGTTGACGGGGTACTTGCCAGAGAATCAAAAACAACATGGACAGCGATACCACCACCGCCGTCGCGCTTAAGATGAGTGTAATCCAACCTAGAGGAGGTAAATTCAACAAGTCAAAAAACCTGACGCAATTCCCTATGGGTCTATTATAGATGGATATTATCTATGGAATCCGTAAGATTGTTTCACTTGGAGGCAGATAGTCGTAGGAATCAGGAAGCAAAAACGCCCCCGTTTTGGAGGCGCATTGTGTTGAAAGACTTCGTGGGACTAGGCTGTAACCTGTACGCCCTTCCAGAAAGCGACATAGTTGGTGATTTCCTTCGCCGCATCTTTGGGTTGGGGATAGTACCATGCGGCATCAGCATTGGATTCGCCATCAACCGCGATGGTGTAGTAACTCGCCAGTCCCTTCCATGGGCAAGTGGTGTGGGTACTACTTTCTTGGAAGAATTCCTTGTTGACGGATTCGGGTGGAAAATAGTGATTGCCTTCCACCACGATGGTTTCGTCACTTTCTGCCAAAACTTGTCCGTTCCAAGTTGCTTTTGCCATCGCGAAACTGTCCTTTAAGTCTTATATAACCAACACCCTATGGACGGATTTTGCCTAGTCTTTCTTACGAACTTGCTCGTTGTAAGCGTCGTTAATTTCTTCGCGCAGGGGTTTGATAATCCCATAGTACCCAGCAATGGCTAGCATCCCAATCGCCAGCCCTGCCCATGTCAGTGCGACCACAGATGCAGGCACAATTGGCATCACTTCCGATGCAAATGCCGCCGCATCATTGCGGATGACCCCACGTCCAGCGTCGGCATTGCTCACCAGATACACCACATCCAAGACCGCATTGAGTGTCGTCAAGACAGCAAGGGTATTCAGGGTAAATTGGGTGATAAAGCGCGTAGCTTTGAGTCCAATCATGAGCAAGACCACGCCAAAACCCACGCCAATGACGATGGCTGTCAGTGCGCCTGTTTCATCGGGACGAGCAAAAAGGAGTGTGAAGCCAATCATAAAGAGACCTAATGCCACCGCTATTGCATTAGAAAAGCGTGGAAAACGGTTCGTCAAATAGAACAAAACGGAGCCAAATAACGCCGCCCCCAAATAGCCTGCAGGCAATATCAAAAAGCGACTGCCCCCTATCGTGCGCGCCAAGCCAGAGCCATCCGGTGAAACGAGGAAACCATCAATTTGTCCGCCAGTAACCACAGCCGCTAAGGCATGTCCGGCTTCATGCACATAGGTTACAAAGAGATTGAGGGGATAGAGGACAAAGCGAAAAGCCGGTAGATTCCAGATAATATAGACCACGACCAAGGTTAATGCCGTCACAATGAGGGCTTTGCGACGATCTTCGCGTCGTTGGAGTCGTTTCTCAATGGAGTTAAGTAATGACATAGACCATCCTCAACTAACTACACAACGTAATTCAATTCATTATACGGAAAAAGTGTTAACAAAGTGTCAATCGTCGCTGGGTAAGGCAACCTTCTCACGGGGAAATGTGACGGTGAAGGTCGTTCTTTTTCCCAATTGGCTCTCAACATCAATCCGCCCACCGTGCAGTTCCACGCAATCCTTGACGATTTTTAAGCCCAAGCCCGTCCCTCGAATATTGCCCACATTACTGGCTCGGAAATAGGGTTCAAATAATTGATGCAAGTCGTCTTCTGCAATACCCATCCCTGAATCTTGCACACTAAAGACTAAATCTGTATAGGTGAGCAGGATACGTACGCGAATTGCGCCCCCTTCAGGTGAATATTTAATCGCATTGGAGATAAGATTAATCAGGACGTGTTCCATTAAGTGCGAGTCCATGTAAAACATGGGCATGGACCTAGGTGACTTTAAGAGGAGGGTTTGGTCGGGTTGAGTCGTGAATTGGAGCTTGTCAACAATCTGTTGCGTAAACGATAGTACATCCAATGGTTCTGGATGGAAGGAGAAATAATCACCGTCTGCTTTGGTGGCAACACTTAATGTCCCGATGAGATGATCCAATTGGTCAACCTGTGACAAAATCACATTAAGATGATGTTTTTGCCGAGCATCAGATAATTGATGGCTGTAATTGATGACCATCTCAGCGGCGGTGCTAATAATCGACAAAGGTGTGCGTGAATCATGGGAGAGCGTGGAAAAGACCTCATTCAGTTTCTTTTGTTTATCTAAGGCGATCTGCAACCGTTCTTTTTCGATTGAATCTGCTTCACTTTTTTGGCGCGCAAGTGCATTCGTTACGATTTGCCCCACAATCTTGATTAAGGCAATGACATCCGGTGTCCAATCGCGTTTCTTCCCCACAGAATCAAAGCCAAGATACCCCAACCATTGCCCTTGATAGACCAAGGGAATCGCAATTAGGGATTGAATATCTCCTGCTTGCAGGATGCGTCGGAGTCGTCTGGCTTCAGGTGGCATGTCATCGAGCTGAGGGATATGCACCACGCCAGCATCTTTAAATTGCTGTAACAACCAAGGGTATCGCTTTGTTGGTATTTGCTGGCGATGCTTGGCGGAGGATTCGATGCCCTCTGCACACCATTCATGGATGTTGAGATACATTTGCTGGTCATCCGAGACAAATCCCACGAAACTGCGGTCTGCCCGCACAAATTCCCCAATATTCTCCAATGACTTCTCAATAATTTGAACCAGTTGTAGTCCTGTGGCATCAATGAACTCGGTAGATAAATCGAGTATCAATTGCTGGAAGGCATTGTAATAGAGTTGCGCGAGTTCAACTTGATGGCGTTCATACGCATTGACATATATCTTGCCCACGATAACCAGCAAGTTGACCATTTCTTCTGTCCACTCATGCTCATGCGTCACAGATTCAAAACCGATGAACCCGATGACCGTATCTTTCATCACCAATGGCACATCCAAAAAGGACTGCACCTGACTTGCCATGAGGTTGGCGCGCATGGTCTCCGCTTCTGGCGGGAGGTCATGGATTGAGGTTAAGGGGACAACTTCTTGATTTTTGATTTTCGCTTCAAACCATGGACTTAAGGTTTCGGCATATCGTCCTTCGAGAGGTGAATGTCCGGGGGCAGACCACTCGTGTTCAATGTGAATGTGTGTGTCATCTGCTTCAAACAACACGATATAACAATGCTCGACCCCCACATAGCTCCCGATGAGTTCGAGGGCAAGTTCTATGTGGTCGTCATAAGTCTCCCACGGCAGGTTGATAAATTCCGTCGAGAGACGCAGAAGCAGTTGTTGAAAATGATTAACGTAGGTTGCTGTCTCAATGGACATAAAGAAACGTATCTAAACATAATAGTTCCCATAAGAATACCATATGCCAGCAACTCTCAGGTCACCTATTTCGGTTTGTTTTATTACAATCCCTTTATACACTTGCTTTTTGAGATGGAATTGAGGCAGTTCGCCCTAATCCCAAGGCGGGAATCAAGGCAAATCCACATAACACCGCACCAATAAGCCCCATCTCGCCTAAAACTTGCACGGTGGATTCGGTATAGATATTGAGAAATTGTCCCGCATCAAAAATGGTGGTGTCCTGTGCTAAGGATGAGAGTTGATTCACGCGGAACAAACCAAAGGTCGTTAAGGAAGACACGCTGAGGGTCATGCCAATGAGTCGCAAGATGATCACCAATGCGGAAGCAACGCCACGCTCTTCATCATATGCTGAGTTGATAATCGCCGCACTCACAGGAGAGAAGGTCAAGCCGATCCCAATCCCTACGACTGCCATTTGTATCGCCACAATGCCATTGGGGATGTCAATTGTCCATGTTCCCCAAATCAAAGCAAAGCCCAAGGCACTCATGCCTAAGCCGAGCAAAACCGTATTGCGAATGCCGATGCGGTCACTCAGCCAGCCACCGGGGACCGCCGCCAACGCCATAGGAATCGTCAGCGCAGAGAGCAGGATGCCCACTTCCAACGCCGCTTGACGCAGGGTCGTCAGATTCTCTTGTCGGATATTCACTAGAATCGGAACGCTCACTAGCCCAATAAAGAGACAATAGCCCACAAGCAAATTGACAACCGAAGCTGATGCCAAGTTGCGTCGCTTGAACATCTGCAAATTAATCAACGGGTCTTTGACGCGGGATTCGACTAGCAAAAATCCGAGAAAGAAAATAATTCCAGCAGATAACACGGGAAGTGCATAGGTTGGTAATGGGGATAAGTCTTCAAAACTGCCTGCACCAGAGATTTCGATATTCGCGCCCAAACCGACATTTAAGCAAGTCAGCGCGCCGATAATCAGTGCCGTTCCTAAAAAATCAAAGCGTCCTTTGACCCGTTGCTCTTGAACTCCGCGCAATGCCCACAAGACCAAACCCATCGCCAAGAAGGTCAACGGAACATTCACCCAGAACAAGCCCTGCCACGGTAAGATTTGTACGAAGACCCCTCCGTAGAGATGCCCCAACACCCAGCCGAGTGTATCCACCGCACCAATCAATCCAAGTGGTCGCGCCCGTTGTTCCGGCGGGAATAAGTCACCGACTAATGCCAGACTCACGGGAACCAACGCGCCTGCACCCAAGGCTTGAATCACCCGACCGATGATAATCACTTGTAAATTGACCACAGCAGGGTCGGGGCGTTGTCCCAATCGTCGGTAGAGTGTGTAGAGTGCGTCTGTTGGGGCTTGATGGGCGATCGCCACAATCACGGAGCCGATAATGAAGACCAACAAACAGCCCACATAGACCCAGCGTCGCCCGACCAAATCACTCAACCGCCCCATGAATGTCAGACTCACGGTATATGCCAGTAAATAGCCACTGACAATCCACGAGGCATCATCCAAGCCTGTATCGAAAGGAATGTTGAGTTCGGTTAATAACTCAGGTAAAAAGGCAGAGACAACCGTTAAATCCAATGAGCCGACAAACACCGGAATCAAGATAAAACCGATAATCACCCATGGATTCATCCGTGATATAATGGGGGTCATTCCTCACTCGCTTGGGGCGTGTCGATGTCGGCAGGCGCGTTGATGTCATAGATTTCGACAGACCAGCGGGTGGGCTCGGGTTCGTCTTCCGTTTCTGTCCCCAAGAGAATCACATCC
>JANQRM010000131.1 GCA_028284565.1 Anaerolineae bacterium
TTCCCTATACCATCCCCGGCGAAAAAATCTCGGCAGAAATCACCCAATCCAAAGGCAAAGTCGCGTTTGCAAAAGGCAAAATGCTGCTCGAAGCATCCGGCGATAGGGTAGAACCGCGTTGCTCTCACTTTGGACCGGGACGTTGTTGGGGCTGTCAATGGCAACACATCGACTATCCTGCTCAACTTCTCCTTAAGCAAGATGTCCTTGCTGACCAACTCTCTCGTATTGGTGAACTCAGTGATTCAATTCTTGAAGAAGTCATGAATCCGGTGATTCCCTCGCCAGAACAATGGGGATACAACAGCCACATGACGCTTGAGCGAGATGCTAATGGTAATTTTGGCTTTCGTCGGGAACAGGGCAGAACAATTGAACCCATGAGCGAATGTCATATTCTGCATCCCGAATTATTGGCACTATACAATACCATCAATCTCGACTTTGAAAGTATTCGTCGCATGACTCTCCAGCGAGGTTCTGATGGGGCGACCATGATTCAATTGACTCTCACTGAGGAAGATGCCCCTGAACTCACTGCTGACTTTCCGACTAGCGTTAACATCATTTTGCCCGATAACGAACCCGTCAATCTCATTGGCGATGCTTCCGTCACGTATCAAGTCAAAGACCGGCTATTCCGAGTCACGGCGGGCAGTTTCTTCCGTCCCAATTTTCCTCAAGTCGAAAATCTTGTGGATGTTGTCTTGGGGATGATAGACCTCACAGGCGAAGAATCCATCTTAGACTTGTATGCAGGGGTGGGTATATTCAGCTCATTTCTTGCAGGCAAAGCCAAACTCGTGACGATGGTTGAAAGCTATCCGCCTGCCGTCACAGATGCCGATTTGAATTTGGAAGCCTTTGACAATGTGGATGTCATCGAAGGGAGTGTCGAGTCGGTAAGTCAATCGCTAGTAGACAATGAAGCTGACTATGATGTTGCCATCGTTGACCCAACGAGTCAGGGCTTAAGTCGGGATGTGCTGAATAACTTGGTTCAGCTCAATCTCAAAAGAATCATTTATATCAGTGGTGATCCAGCTTCTTTGGCACGGGATGTCAATCAGTTACGCCGCAAAGGTTACACGTTGGCTCAAGTGCAACCAATTGATTTTTCACCGCAAACCTATTATTTGGATACAGTCGCCTGTTTTAATCATCGCTCGCACTAAGATATATCCAAATTGCTTTTCATATTGACTAATCTACGCTAACCTTAATGTTTAGATTTTTCGTTTGTTAATATTTTCTACTGATAGACTGGGAAATTCAAACAAACTATTAGTATTTGTTTACGTATGGGAGTGAGATTTATTATGGAAGGGCGAAGTCGGGGCGTTGTCAAATGGTTTGATGCCGCCAAAGGGTATGGATTCATCCAACGAGAAGAGGGCAAAGACATTTTTGTTCACTACTCCGCCATTCAATCTGATGGTTATAAAAGCCTAAATGAAGGTGAAACGGTTGAGTTCGATATCGTTCAAGGAGCACGTGGTGAACAAGCACAAAATGTTGTAGTTGTGCAAGAGTCATGAATTTGTTCCAACAATTTTATAATGCAGTAGAATAGGGCTGTGAACAACAGCCTTTTTTGTTGAGGAGACTCCCATGGATTTAAGCACCGTACTCATGCATTCCAGTAATATTGCCCGTGAAGCAGGTGGCATCTTGATGGATTTTTTCGGAAATTCCTTTGAGCAAGCCACCAAGAGCAATGATGCGGATATTGTCACTGAAGCCGATAAAAAGGCAGAAGAAGCCATCGTCAAATTTTTGACCAAACAGTATCCAACACATCATATTGTTGGAGAAGAAGGCGGTGGGATGGGCGCACCTAAAGATGAAGCCGACTATATTTGGTATGTTGACCCACTCGATGGCACCGTCAATTTCGCCAGTGGCTTACCTTATTTCGCGGTCAGTATCGCCATGACCAACAAAGACAATGAACCGCTTGTGGGTGTTGTATACGACCCGACTCGTGATGAACTATTTAGTGCAGTCAAAGGTGTTTGCTCGACACTCAATGACAAATGGATTAACGTCACCAAAACAGCCGACCTGAAGCAGGCAATGGTGTGCAGTGGTTTCCCCTATAGCAAGTGGACAAACCCAGACAACAATCTCAAAGAATGGGCGAATATCACGACCAAAGTTCGTGGTGTACGCCGGCTAGGGGCATCCGCGTTGGATTTGGTTTATGTTGCTTGTGGACGTTTGGATATTTATTGGGAGCCAGATTTAAATTTATGGGACATTATGGCGGGTGTTCTCATTGTGCAAGAGGCAGGCGGCAAGGTCTCAGATTACAAAGGGGATGACTCTACCGCCATGTACAATCAACGCGCCTTCCTAGCGACCAATAGCTTGCTCCATGAGACCATGATTGAAAATCTAAATATTGTTGATTAACTTAACAAGCAAGATATTTTTCTATGCCCAAACCCCTTGATGGCATTCGCGTCCTAGATTTAACACGTCTCCTTCCCGGTGCAATTTGTACGCTTTTACTTGTCGATATGGGCGCAGAGGTCATTAAGATCGAGGCTCCAAATGGGGGCGATTATGCGCGTTGGATGCCTCCTCTAATTGATGGACTAGGTGTTTTCTTCCACACCAGCAATCGTGGAAAACAAAGCATCATTCTCAACTTGAAAGATGAACAAGGGCAAGCCATTCTTCATAAATTGGTCGAATTTGCCGATGTCTTGATTGAGGGATTTCGTCCGGGCGTCATGCAAAGGCTCAACTGTGATTATGACACGCTCACAGCAATTAACCCCAAACTGGTTTACTGCTCACTTTCTGGATGGGGGCAAGACGGACCCTATGCGGACAAAAGCGGGCATGACATGAATTACCTCGCACAGATGGGAATACTGGGTGCAATGGCAATGCCTCAACCCCTTGGTGGGCAAATCGCGGATGTTGGTGGTGCATATGTGGGAGTCATGGGCATATTAGCTTCCTTGCTTCAACGTCATTCTACAGGTGTAGGGGCATATGTTGATGCTGCACTATCCGAATCGGCTTTACCCTTTGGACTTGTCGCTTGGGTGGAAGCGCTAACATCAGGAACAAGTTCGGGGGATGGCGGTCTGACAGGGGGTTCGGCATTTTATCGTGTTTACTATTCACAAGATCGGCAGGCGATGGCTCTCGGCGCAATCGAACCCAAATTCTGGGCGAATTTCTGTAATGCTGTGGAACATCCCGAATGGCTAGACGACTACACTAACCCCGCCAGACAAGGCGATTTAATTCGGCAGCTATCAGAGTTGTTCAAAACTAAAACAGCGAAAGAATGGGACAGCTTACTAGGAGATGTTGACTGTTGTTTCACGTTGGTCCATCCCCCCAAATCCCTCAGTGATGACCCACATGCCAAAGCACGCCAGATGGTCGGCAAAGACGATAACGGCATACCTTGGATGCGAAGCCCTGTTCGGCTAGGGGACGATTCAATCCCTATGGACTCGGCTCCTCAATACGGCGAACACACGGACACCATTCTCAAATCCATAGGCTATAGCGACAATGAATTAACCAAACTTAAATATGCTGGGGTAATCGAGTAAAGCAAATCTAATTGTATCCTTTATGTCTTGTCGGTTTTATTTACGGCTATCCCTTATCATCCGGCACAGTTGCCAAGACAGGTAACTCCAGATACTGCTCCACATCGCGTCGATTCCGAATCATGTTGCTTTCCAAAAATTCCAAGACAAACACGATAATTCCACCGATGAAGAAGCCGAGTATCGCGCCTACCAGTGTATTCACTAATACATTCGGACTGATTTGTGAGGGCGAAGGATTATCTTGTGGACGAGCAGTGATACGGTCTTCTCGTCGAGACTCCTGATTGAGTGCATTCCGATATTCAACCAACAACTCGCCCCATTCTCGTGCCGCATCAACAGCTACTGCTGGGTTCGGATTGTCCACATCAATCTGAATAGTTAGACTAATCTGCACAGGGACAATCGTTGCATTGGTATATAGTTCATCAGGAGTCATATCCAATTGCAATCGCTCAATTACCTCCGCCGCCCGTAATTTACTATCAAGATATGCCGCATGATTCGCCAATAGGCGATTTGTTGCCTCAGCAATCCCTAAATCACTACGAGATGGAACCAATAAGAGTGTCTGTGTTGCTCGATACATGGGTTGCATCTGCCGACTAAATACAAACGCAGCCCCCGCCGCCACAACTGCCAGTAAAATCATAATCCAGCCACGCCGCAATAAAAGACTTGCATAGTCCATTAAGTTCATCGGAATAGCCTTCCGTTCTCGGTCATCATGGGGCATATTGTACAGAGGCTCTTACACACTGAACACCCAAAAGTCTGACTCTTAAGGCTCTGCTATTGCCGTAAAGCAAGACTCTCTCATAGAATATAACTGAACGGTTTACACATCACAGGATTGTCAATGCGTCGTTATTTATGCTTAGTTTTCATTTTGCTTTGCGTTGCGCTTCCCGCATCTGCTCAAGAGGATAGCCCCTTCATTGCTGATATTAGTTACGGACAACGGGTCAACAATACCATCTCCGACCAAGCTTTCTTTGACTGGTGGCATGTGCAAGCCGAATCGGGCGATATTATCTATGTCGAGATGCAAGCTAGCGACAGTCTTGTGCCTTTGATTGGGTTGATTGAAGAGGGGGGCAACTTACTTGCTCGCAGTGATACTGAATTTGGCACCGCTTTTCCCAATGACCGCGCCGTTCTCGAGTATCGTATTGAGAGCGATGGACGTTATACAGTGGTTGCTACTCGTGACGGCAATGCTGATGGAACCAGTACTGGAAGTTATGAACTGTTCGTAGACAATCTCTCGACAATCCCTGACCGAGACAATCCCTATGCGGAAGCAGAATTCCGCTGTGGTGAAGACCTCGTGACTACCGCACTCATCCTACAATTCCAAGATGACATTATGCTATCAGATAATACCCCAGAAGGCACGATGACCGAGTTCTATCGCCTTACAGTCTACGGTGAAGGTGATTTCCAACCCGTGATTCGCATAGAGGCAACTGTTCAAGAGGGCGTGTTGGATTGTGGTGGTAGTGCGGAAGTTGTCGCAGGTAACACCTACACCTTACCCAATAAGGACACGGTGACCATCCCAGAAGACGACACCGAAAACGTCGCACAAATTATCGTCAATGCTTTTGCGCCCAGCCCGACATTTGGGGAACTGACCTTCACAATCGCCAGCTTGGATGGCGGTTCAGGTCGCTTCATCATCGTGCTAGAAGGACTTGCTCTCCAAGATCGAGAAGACATGGATGATCTCCTGATTCGCTTAGGTCCCCTTGCCAATGAACAAGACCTGCAAGTGTATATGATTGGTAATACAGAGAACCGCCTTGACCCTGTTATGGAGTGGATCGATCAAGATGGCGAAGTCAAGCAAATCTGTGATGATTCCGGACATGGTGAATGCTTCATTGAAACAACCATTGCCGGAGTTAGTGCAGAAATGAATGCCGGAGATATTCAAAATATCATCCTGGCAGACCGCTTTGATGCTGGGCTGATTCTCAATCCGTTTAATTCAGATGTTCAAACAGTGCGATTACGAAGTCGTGGCGCACGGACAGATGGTGGCTATAGTCTAATTTTTGTGGGTGAATTGCCCTAGCTGATTTGATTCACCAGTTTGAGCAAAGCTTCGCCGTAGGTGTAGATTCGACACATCACATCAAATTTCATGGGAGGCAGATGTCCAGAAATCCCTTGAATCAACACATGCCCAAACCCCAAAATGACATTCAGATGATTCCGCAAATCATGCCGAATATCTTTTAACTCATCGGTGGTTTTAGCACTCAGTTGATGGGGTAGACGACGGATACTCTCCTGCAATTCAAGTGACGATTGATAAATGGTTTCACCGTCTTCTTGTTGCATGGAGGTAAGAGTCGTTTGTTTAGACTCCAAAAAGAATGCAGTCCATTTAACCAATTGTTCAGCTAAAAATACCAGTTGGTTCTCTAAAGTTGTCCCAACATCGAGTGTCATCCAAGTACCTTAACAGTAAACCCACTTGCACAGACTATTATAAAATAAATTACAACTCCGAAATCATAAGATTTACATACTCTGCGACCTCAAGTCATGTTACGATGACACCAACATACACATCTTGCAGAAAGTAAATGAATGGTACATATTGAAAAACCACCGAATATGCTTTTGCGTGTTGCCAGCGTCCTTCGCACGGGACCCTTCCCACTCAGTTGGCGCTTATACGACCTGCTTCATCGCCTAATTCGCGGATTCCCAGCATGGCGTTTAGCCAAGGTTACGCCCAACCTCTACGTCGGTGGACAGCATTATCCTAAAGGTTGGCAAAATTTTCGTAAAGAAGGCATCACAGCCATTGTCAACATGCGTGAAGAAGAATACGATGACGCGAAAAATGGTATTGCCACCGACAAATATCTCCACCTCCCCACTATCGACAACACCCCACCAACCTTAGAAATGTTACAACAAGGTGCAGATTTCATTGCCGAAGAAATCAACAACGGGGGCAAGGTCTATATCCATTGCAAAGTGGGGGTAGGGCGCGCATCAACAATGGCAATCGCCTACCTTATCACTCAAGGCATGACACGCGATGAAGCCATCGCCAAAATCAAAAAAGTCCGCCCCTTCATCCACCCCACATGGCGACAACTCGATAGACTCGCCGAATTCGAGGAAATGTTAAGAAATCAAAGCAACACCAATCTCTAAAATCACGTTATAATACATTGGAATTCGATGCTATAGGAGTCAAGATGCAAAAGCCCAAACGTAAGCATTCAGATGCTATTCAATGGAGATGGCTCATTGCACTCGGCGGATTGCTTTTAGCATTGCTTCTCATTATCGGCACATCTCTCTTTGCAGTCTTCACTTCCTTTGATACGGACATCGAATTCAGTGGCGACTCTGCCCGCCAACCCATCGAAACCTTCATCGGCAGATCTTTGCCAGATGATGCAACCGATCTCCATTACTACAAAGGCAGGTTCCAAGATTGGTATGTTCTCATCAAATTCACCCTACCAGCGGACGAAACAGAAACACTCCTAGCCAATGCAGAAAATCTCTGCTTCGAGGTATTTACCATACCCTATAACGATTCCAATGGCTCCATCAGCGTAGACATTGACTGGTGGACACGCTACTCTGACGACATCATTACAGAGTCCCATTGTGTAAATGACTCACGATACCACAACTTGTTCACCACCCAACCTATAGACAACCAACAGACTATCTACCTGAGTGTGTTTACGACCTAGTGAAAGCGTAGATGATGGAAAAACCAAAACGCAAGCGAGACACAACCTCCCGATTAAGGCGCACACTCATCGGTGTGGTGATCGTCATGGCGTTGGTGATTGTCCTATTCGTGGGTTTTGGCATATGGATGCGGAATCTATGGACAACCGAAACAGACCTCTCATCAGCCGAAGCTCGGTCACAAATTTCATATCAATTTAGTGATGCACTCCTATCCGAAACCACGGATATTCATGGTGTCCGCGTCAGCTATTTCCTAAGTTATGACACCTATCTGACCTTTCATATTCCAGCTGGAGAAACGGAAAACTTGATTAACTCGATGGACTTACCTTGCGAACTGGAACTCGAATCAAACAATGGGCTGAATATACCCTCCATTGCACGCGATTGGTGGCGACCCCAAGATGCGGAAACCTTCCGCGCGGGACAATGTGAAACAACCGGTAGAACACAAGTATTTCACCTCTGGCTCGATGAAACTGACCCCGCAACCACCGTTATCTATATGGTCGAAGAATTTAATGATTGAATCGCCCCAGAGTATGCTATATTGAAATGACATTATCCGATTCATGTCACAGGCATTATGTCCAAAAACACAGCCAAACCCCGACGCTCCTGCCGTTCTCATCTCATCCGATTGTTTCTCACCGCCGTACTCCTTATCGTTGTAGTCGGTGGAACTTACTGGTTCTTCACATCTGGCAACCCACCCTCAGCCAGTGGAGATTCCGCGCGTGGGGTGATAGATAATGCGCTTGGCGGTCCCTTGCCCGATACAGCAAACAACATCGAGTACCAACGCTTCGATGACAACACCAAATTGATTCGCTTCCAGCTGTCCCAACGCGAATTCAACACCTTCTTGAACGAATCCGATTTCTGCTTCAAATCCCGCATGGACGAAAACTTCAACGCCGTGACTCTGCTCACCTATAGCGACATCCCATGGTGGACACCCGAACAAGCGGAGCGGGTCATGGGGACACGCTGTGACCAATATCGCATCTCCGTCGACAAAACCGACTCCCAAGCATGGATTATCTACCTCGAAATCGTCGGCTAGTGATGTGACTGGAGGACATAACTAGAATTTGAAAAATTATGTCTCACATTGTCTAGGTTATTGTAGGGGCGTGTCATGACGCGCCCGTGACACTTTAATCTAAGTCGAACCAAATTGCTGGCAAACTAACAACAAACAACTATTCACTATAAACTATAACCCATGAACATCCGCATTGCCCTCGCACGCATTCCCCCTGAATATCTCTCCGCCATCCAAACCAGCATCGAGAAAAACCTCGCACTTCTAAATATCACAGTTCAATTGATGGTTTGGGATGCAGAATCGGTACAAATTACTTCATTTCAGGATGTCGATAATCTATTGAACGCCTTAGCAGATTCATCTGAGAAACCAGATTGGTTGATTTTGGATAGAACTCATATAAATGAAGAAGAGGAAATTTCCGATGATAATGTGCCGATCCTGAAAATTATCCATCACATCGATTCAAAGCTAGATGCAACAATCGCCTATGAAACTCCGCAAGACTTCGATGAAAAGTTTAGAACATTCTTAAGTCCCGAAGATGAACGTGGATATCATGGATGGGCAGGTACCATTTCACAAATTGTGGGCGGTGACATTCATCCTTGGAGTTATAACTCAGTAATTAATCAGCACAATCGTTATCATAAACCAATCTACGATCCTTGGACTGAATGTTATCTGATTGTAGATAAGGATCAAGAAATCTCACTCCAAAATTTCAAGGTCATAAAATCATTTCGTCACTTTGCTTTTTCACGCCAAGTATTTCATCAACAGTATGAGCGATTCAATCGTGTTGTTATGCAATTAAAGTCTTGTTTACATCCCGGAATACCAAAAATCTTAGACAGTTTCTTCGACCCGATGAGTTGTTATATCATTCAAGAATTTACTCATGGGGGAACGTTTCTTCAAGGAATTGAATGGTTGAAGAAACACAAAGAGAAAGCAATTCCAATCATTTTAGATTGGATGTTACAAGCAAGTGACATTCTACAATATCTTGCTGATCTGCCTGAGCCTTACTACTTGAGTTTCCTCCGAATAGAAAGCTTTGTCGTTAATTTACAAGGTCAAGTTTGTCTTGTTCACTTTAATGAAAAGCCACGGATTCTCGAAGGTCGTTGGTATAAAGTACATCCATTTGGTGTCAAGATTGATCCACCACATCATGCCCAAGAAGCCCTTGAGCATAAATTTCCGAGTGAATTAAGTGAGGCATCTTCTGTCTTTTGTTTGGGCAGTGTTCTTTCCGGGCTTCTTGACGGACTGGAATACGAAGGTGATTTAAGAATTCACCTTTACCTAAAATTTTCTCTAAAATTAGATAATCCTAATGTTTCAAAAAACCTAGCAGATGTTATAGAAAAAGCTCGGCAAGTACGTCCCGAAGACCGCTACCAAACTATCGCCGAATTCAAAGCAGAACTCCAAAATGAACTCGATAATCTGCAAAACCAATAACCAACAACTAATCACTAAGAACTATGACCGCCTTTATTGCCCTCAGCTTCAATCATCGCCACGAACTCGCCCCCGTGA
This sequence comes from Anaerolineae bacterium, assembly GCA_028284565.1. Next base: position 9,922 of record JANQRM010000131.1, read on the forward strand.
TTGATACCGTCACCAGCACCCTCGCATCGTTTGATATTGAATCCTTCGCCTTTGTCTATGAATATACCTTCAAGCCCCAGCATGCCAAACAGATGATGCAAACTTCATTCCGACATATCCGAGAATGTAACTTACTCATTGCCGAAGTCAGTCACAAAGGCATCGGCATTGGCATCGAAATCGGCTATGCCACCGCGCTCGGTAAGCCAGTCTATGCTTTTCGTCACTTTACAGCCGAACCCTCCACCACTGTCGAAGGCACTGCTACCCACACCCTCATCTACCAAGACACTACCGACCTCGCCCAACAACTCACACGCTTACTCTCTGACACAAAATAACCACGTTGGTTATCAACACGATTGGAATCAAAAACAGGAACCTTCGTCCCTGCTTCTGACAATTACTTTATCTCTTAGACGATTTACGCATCAACTTGATCCGCCACAAACTCCAACGTCAAGGTCACATCGTCACTCACATTCGCCACGCCCGGCGCATCTGGAATTGAAATCCCCCAATCCGCATACAACACGGTTGTTGTCGCTGTCCCAACCAATCTGGATTCTGATTCAACTGTCGCAGTCACTGTAAAGGTTACTTCATTCGTTTGCCCAATAATCGTCAAGTTGCCCACTACATCAAAGGTATATTCTTCGCCGATTTCGATGCTATCCGGTAATCCATTCAAACTGGTTGGTACAAACTCGATGAACTCAAATGCATCCTGTGCCGATAGCAGAATATTAGAGCGCAATGCTCGATTACGGAACTCGTTATCCGTCGCCAATGTCCTCGCGTTAATCCGAATCATCCCCACTGTCGAACTCGACGGCGTATCGAAATCAATTACCACATCGCCTGCCACATCAGTCGTTGTCCCAATCACATCAACTCGACTACCACGCAAATCTTCTTGCATCGCAAAATTGACGGATGATTCTTCTGCGACTATTCGATACAGCACTCGCCCAAGACCCGCTTCTTCTGGTACAGGTGTCGCTGTTGGTTCTTCCACGACCACAACTTCAGTTGGCTCAATAGCTTCTGCCATCGCCTCAAATGCCCCAACAGTCCCTTGCAAATCCACCACTTGGATATTCAATTCGGCTATTTGTGTCACCACGTCAAATGCTTGTGTTGCATTCAAAGTCGGAAGCGCATTGACATCTAGTGTTGGTGCAGTCGTCGTCGAACTCGGCTCGCCACTCCCGCCAACAAACCATGTGAAGCCCAAGATTCCGGCAATCGCACCGACGACCAAACCAACCACCAAACTAGCTAACATCCGTCCATTCATTGATTTTGTCCTTTTCGTTGTCATATTAAATGAACTGTTTCAGTGAAACATATTGCCAATCAGCATTCAAGCCCAAATTGCTAATGAAATTATGCACTTGCTGGGTCAACGGATTGTTGACACGCTTGCGCCTGTTGGATGACCGCTTGGAAACCACCTTGTCCTGTTGGTACATCAATCTCGGCGATACAAACCAAATAATCTTGCGTAATCTGTTCCGCCAACGCCAATTCGCTGGCTAAATCCACCACTTCGTCCGCAATATATCGCTCGAAAACATCCAGCAACCAAGTCGTCATCCCAAAGTTCCCTGTATTGATGTTGTTCGGGAATAACACCGTGTTCGGCTGGCTCATCAAGTCGGCTAATGAGCGATAAAATGCCACATTACTTTCACCCTGTGTAATCACTAAATTCGCATTGTTCATGACAGAGTAGCGAACGGGCATTGACTGGAACAAATCCGTAGATTCCTCCAGAAAGCTGATAAGCCGATAACATGCATCAGGATATTGTGTCGTTGCAATCAGGTAAGCAGTCCCTATCTCAAAGGCAACCGCATTGAATTGATTGCCCTGTGGAAATGTCACCATACCATCCGTATTATTTTGACCAAAATTCCCACCGGGACCTCCGCCAAATCCAAACGCATTAATGATATTTGAGTATAGTGGAATCACGCTATCATCTTGGTTATTACCTCCGCCAAAACCGCCACCTAGACCACCCGTTGCATAATTCAGTAAATCATTCCGCGCCAACCTCAATACCTGCTCAATTGCTACCACTGTCGACGGATCAGTGAAGTTCAAAGTAATTGGTTCGGTTCGGGTATCAATCGGCACACCGCCATAAACCGCAATCAAGGACAATAGGGCAGTTTGACTCGACTGATTGAATTCCAAGGGATATTCATCTTCAGCTAGAATCAACCGTAATTGCCGAAGCGCATCTTCAAACTCAGCAACCGTCCACGTGCCTTGTGGTAACGGCACACCAGCCTGATTCAAGGCATCCGAATCAAATCGCATGACCAAAGGTGAAATTGTCAAAGGCATAGCCCATGTTTGATTGTTCAACTGAACCTGTGACAACACTCCGGGCAAGAAGTCATTGGGGTCAAAAGATGGGTCAGACAATATAAGTGGATCAAGACTGAGAAGCGTATCCAAATCGGTATCGGGTACGAGATTAGTTCCGGAATAGAAACAATCGTAGTTGTTAATATTTCCAGCAAATTGATTTTGATTCTCTGCTTCGATATTCACTTTCCCTATCTGTGGATCGAACTCGGCGAAGGTTGCACCAATTTCTTGCCACTGCTCTTGAAGAGCAAAACCCCCTCGACCACCAAGGACAGCAAAATTCAACTCGATTTCACCTTCACCCAAGACACGTTCTGTTGCAGGTGCTTGAACACTTATTTGCGTCGTCTGTGCGCGTGTATCTGCCACTTGCAATCGAGATATCAGCGTATTGTTGACGTCTTCTAATGCCTGCTGAGCAGTCAATCCATCACTTAACATCAGCTCATAAGCATCCAAAATTCCTTCTGCAAATCGCCATTCCGCAACAGGAATCCCTTGAATTAGCGCAGTATCTACCAGTGGTTGCAATTCTTCGGCGATATTTCCTGTCAACAGACCGCCGGGACCGTCGCCCCTACTACCTTGGGTCAAATCAGTCCCTTGCACACCGAGTAGAGCAGGCGATGTGCCAATTGAAGCTGTTATGGCATTCGGGTCATTGATGAGATAGCTTATAAGTCGATAAGATGCTTCAGGGTACAATGTTCCACTACTAATTGCATAACCATTCACATTGAGACCAGCCCGTCCACCCGGCAACAAAACCATCACGCGCTCGGGATCATTCTGATTACCTAATGGACCACCGCCACGCCCTTGTTGGGGATTCTCAACTAGCATGGGAATCGTATCAATATCCACACCATCGGTTAAGTCAAATAAACCCTCCATGTCCATGTTCATCCATGTCTCAAGGATGACTTCCAGTTCTGGCAGACGCAATTCTGGACTGCTAGGGAAGCTCGCATCGGTATAAACACCTTGTCCCAACAAACTCAAGAATAAAGTCGCCAAGTTATTACCTGTCACAACCAGTCCGGGATGTGTGATGTTGCCGTTTGCATCATAAGCAGTTAGGCTCCGAGTGGCAAATTCAAGATCAGCGAGTGTCCATACGTCTGTTGGATAAGCAAGCCCAGTTTCATCAAAGGCTTCTGGAATATAGGACAGCACCACAAAATCGGTTGATATGGGTAATGCCCATTGACCGCCATCCCATTCATAGGAATGAATCAAGTTGAAATGAAAAAGACTATCATTGAAATTTGCATCACTCAAAGTTAGCGGATACAAATCAAGCAAATAACCAGCCCGTGTTGCTTCAGGTGAGAGACTTTCGTCCACAAATAAGACATCTGCTGAGCTAAAATAGGTCGCTAGATTATCTTGATATTCTTCGGCATCATCACTATCCTGCACAGGAATGCCGAAACCCTGATTTGGCACGAGTTGCACCCGAATTCCGGGATTTGCAAGTTCAAATTCATCAATCACTGGTTGTAGCAAATCTTCCGCGAAGAACGGGATCGCTAGTTGCAATACCACCTCATCTTGGGCAGATAAAGGAATCGAAACCACTAACAATACGACAAACATAAGAGCTGATAATTTCATTCGTCTCATCAAATTTCCTTTCACATCTCACCTGTTCACAACAATCTTGGGGAGCATATTGAGGGGTTGTAAATATGGGGTGTGGAAAATGTAAACTTTTTGTAAACTCCGCAACTTGAATCAAAAAACGGGCAAGCAAACGCCCACCCGTTCTCAATTTCGGTTGATAAATTGCGTCCCTTATTGGGTGGTATCGACCTCTAAATCTGGGAATAGATTGAAACTATTCAATACCGCGATGGCATCGCCGTATGCTTCTTGGATACCTGCATCATTCAAATCAACATCAACGCCTGCCACACGCAAATTTGCCACATGCAGACGGTCATCATTGCCGTTCAACAGGATAGCCAAGCCACTTTCGCTATCGCCATCTAAGGTTTCGAGTGTATAGGACACCGCGTAGCCAGAGAAATCACCCCGTTCCACAGCTTCCACGTTATTCACCGATACATTAGACCGTGAGGCTTCGACCCATGCTTGGGCTTCATCTTCATCGGCAATCGTGGTTGAATCACCTTCAACTCGCAAGACAATATCACCTGATACAATGGTTGCGGGTGTCCCATCCCCAGCATCCGTCACTGTCCAGCCATTCGGGAAGCGAATGAGATGTTTATCAGTGGCATCATAATAACCACCCCAATCCAGCGGCTGTCCTTGATACGCCGTCACCGGATTCACCGTTTGCGAAACTCGTGCCAATAGGTCTTGCAACTCGGCAGATGCATTGTTCGGTGTCAACACACGCACCATATAAATCCACTCTCCGTCTGTCCATGATTCCTGACGTGCAATGAAGTTCTGTCCACTCCGCGCCAAGCTAAAGTCCAAAATCAAGCGGTCATCTTCAACAGCACGACCTGTTTCTGCCCATGTATTGTAATCCCGCCATGTATTGCTCAGCCAACTCTCGTTGAAGAAGTCACCCAAACCGTCAATACCGGCGAGTTCTTCACCTGCTGGCATCACGCGCGATTCAATGACGCTCAATTGCTCACCATTGAACATGCTTACCCGTGCTTCACTCGGCGTATTATCAACGATCGTCGGGGTCCAGCCGGTTGGCACAGCCACTGTATACAAGCCCGATGGATGCAAAAAGTCTTCATCAAACGCTAACGAAGCCACATCCGGCGGAGGTGGAATTGTCGCAGGGGGTACATCCGTTGGCACAATCGGGTCACCAACATGCGACACCTGAATATTACTCGTCAATAAAGGCAACATCACACTCGCCACCATCACCACCGATAACAACACCGCCATAAAGATGGTGAAGCGTTTACTAGTATCACTCATATCAAACTATCTCCAAAAAAGCGGATTACAAAACGCGCGTAATCTTACCCCAAAAGCTGATGCCTGTTAAGTCAGTATCTATGAGGAATGACTCAAGTTAGTCTTCAAGTCAATCAAAAGGACTTATCCGCAGATAAGCCCCAATTAATTGTCATGCCAATTATATCGAGTCGAATACTACTCCCACCAGCGATACCAGACCGCCCGCTTAGGTCCATACCGCCGACCCACCAGCATGCTGCGGTCATAATAGAGCCACAGCCAGAACAGCATCAAGAAGAACAAACTGCCAATCGCGCCGACCACTGCACCGATAATCCCACCCATACGGACATCACGCCCAGTCTGTTCGTGGATAAATGCTGTGCCAAATGAGCCAATCACCGCGCCAAATAAGGACCATGCAACAATATAATACATACAAACCCTCCTGAATCATGTTGTCTACCCATTATCATACATCAGAATGACTTGCTGAAAACTAAAAATTTCCGAGTTTGCTGTATCGAATGGAATGTTCAATAAGTAGAAAGGGTGCAAAATCTTAGGTTTGAAAATCGTATGCATATGCATAGCCATTTGCTATCGCACTTGGCTTTCCTTATGTGATACGATGGAACTGACGACTTTATCTTAACAATCCTGATGGCTGAGTTGCTGACCTGCTGAAATGCGAAAAGTCAATCATCTGAAATCGAAATCATACTCAATTCCAACCTTATCCGTCATCACGACGGGAACGTACCTGCCAACCGTCGAAAACAGTTATTATCCGTGCGACGGTAAACATTTCAGCATGTGAATCACGAACCAATTTCAAACTTTTGTGGGTTAATCAGAAGCATATTGTACGCGATCACGAATGGAGGTGTAGACAAACACAATCGCAAAAATGGCACTCATCGTCAGCACTATCGAAGCACCAGAGGGAACATTCTGATGGAAGGAGAGGTAAAATCCAGCCAAGCCACTGAGGATGCCAATCACAGATGCAACCAGAATCATCGAGTACATCCGTTTCGTCAGCAAGCGGGCAGTCGCGGCAGGGGTGATGAGGAGGGCAAGCATCAGCGCAATCCCAACGGCTTGTAAACTCGCCACAATCGTCACGGCAATCAAGATGAGAAGGAGAACTCGCAAGAACTCGACACGCAACTTGAGGGTATGTGCCAAGCTAATATCGAAGCTGATGATGACAAATTGCTTGTAAAAGATGGCGATGGTCAGCACGACAAACAACCCCATCAAAGCCATGATTTCGAGGTCGCTCTGGCTTATCCCGTTGATGCTACCGAAGAGGATATGCGTGAGGTCAATCGTGTAGTTGCCTTGTGAACTGATGATGGCGATTCCCAGTGCGAACATCGTCACAAAGACGAGTCCGACAGCCGTATCTTCTTTCAAACGCTCTCGACGGGTCAAGAAGGCAATCACCAACGCAGAGAGGATACCTGCACCCAAGCCACCCACGAAGAGATTGCTCCCAACAGCACCGCCCGATGCCGTATAAGAAAGCGCAACGCCCGGCAAAACGGCATGTGCCAGCGCATCACCAAAAAAGGAGAGACCCCGTACGACAATAAAGCAACCGATCACCGCACTCACACCGCCGACGAGCATCAACGCCAGCAAACCACGCTGGAAAAAAGTATAAGCAAGGGGTTCTGTGATTAATTTAATCAGGTCTTCCATCTCAAA
>JANQRM010000138.1 GCA_028284565.1 Anaerolineae bacterium
GTGATGGGTAGCTGGATTTCTTTCGTCGTCATATCGTCTCCTAATGATTGAGCAAATCAAAGAGTCGGGTTACAGTTTCTGTCGCCTGCTCTGGATTCGCTTCCATCTCATCTTGCACCGTATTTTCCAAATAACATGCCACCAAATGCGTAATCAGGCTCGTCATACCCTTTTCAATCGTGCGCGCCCGAATCACCCGTTCTTCACAGGTTCCCTCATCCGCTTCGATAAGTTTTTCCAGCGCGTTGAGTTGTCCCTGAATTCGGTGGATACGATGTAAGGTCTTCTTGTTATACTCACTACGATGATGGGTAGCAGTCGTTTCTGTCATCTTATAGCCTAAATCTAATATACCCCTGTAGGTATACGATAACATACCATAGGGGGTATATTCAAGTTAGAGACTTATCAGAATTCTATCGATGCAAATTCGTGACTTCATCCATACATGGCGCAACCGTCTCCCGCAAATTGGGATTGTCATCACCTTGCTGATGCTTCCCTTTTGGGCGAAGTTACCTGATGCCCCACCCCCTTTCACAGCGCGCTATGTCACCGGATTTTGGGTGGTTATACCAATGAGTTTGACCATTCTCGCATGGATACTCAGTGGTTTCGTCGGGATGAAAACTTTTGCACAAAGCAAAGTCCGCATTGCATGGATTATCACCCTAACGATTCTCGTCTTATGGTCATATGCTTCCCAAACATGGGCTTTCGTGGCGGAAAACCATTATGGAGTTGCTCAGAATGCCACACTCCATCTGGCTCTTATTGTGGGGTTTGCTTTCGTCGTAGCCTGTGCTTCACCACCCTACCGTATTATTATTTCACTCTTTGTCCTCATGCTCATCTTTCATAGCATCATCGGTGGCTTACAAGTCGCACGACAGGCATCGCTATTCAATGTTTTAGGTGAACCCTACCTTCATCCTTATGCTTCAGGAGTCAGCGTCATCCAATCAGGCGATAGTCGCTGGCTAAGACCCTATGGTTTCCTCACACATCCCAATATCTACGCAGGCATCTTGGTCATTTTGCTGATGGGGAGTCTCGGCTGGATACTCACCCAAGTTGGCTTCCGTCGCTTCATTGGATTGATCGCTTTTGGAATCGGTTACTGGGTCTTGCTTTTGACCTTCTCTCGCGCCGGATGGGGTGCATTTGCTATTGGGTTCTTGGCGATTCTGCCTTTCCTCTGGGAATATGCCTCTCGCAAATGGCTGATTGGTATCATCAGTCTCACGGTGGTGTTGGTGATGAGCTTCTTCCTGCTCTACCGCCCTTTTATCTCTGCACGAACTGGAGATGGTTTCGAATCGATTGAATTGCGATCTGTCTCAGATCGTGTGGTTTTTGCCCAAATTGGCTATGAAGCCATCCTAGAAAGTCCGATTGTCGGTCATGGTGGAGGCAACTATCCGTGGTATGCCGCGCGCTACCTTCATGATAAGACCGATTTCGACCTACGCGGAGACAACGCTCACAACATCTATCTACAAATCACTGCAGAGTACGGTTTGTTGGGATTTGGCTTATTTATCCTGAGTCTCATCTTCGGCATCGAAGCGAGCTTGCGAGCGATCCGTCAAGACGAACAGCACCGCCTCATCCGCTTGGGATTGCTCGCTGGAATCATCGCCGTGCTGATGGTCGGCTTTCTGGACCACTATCCTATGACACTCATCCAAACCCAAACCCTCTTTTTCACAATCATCGCTCTAGCACTAATGCCTATGGATACGCCACATTCGGCACGCTAATGCAATCGCCACCTGTCACCGTTGTATTAACCCGCACCCACACACCCTCTGCCAATTGCCACCATGGGAGACCGTCGAGACCATTTGCCCGTGCAATGGGTTGTGCGCTTTGACGATACGACATCACCCCACGTATCGGTGCATCGGTACTCGGTTCAACACGGATATTCGATCCATCCTCACCAACAGTTATCGTACATTGAGCATCCAATGCCATCCACGCTATCGGACTTTCGCCACTCGCCGGACGCGGTTGAATAATAGTTGCTAAATCCACACCGACAAACACAGGTAAGGGCAATATGTCATAGGGCAATCGGAGTATGGCTTCATAATCATAGGGTTGTGACGCTTCGGGTTGTCCACTTTCTATGAGCAATCCATCCTCATCCAACTCCATTGGGATGCTCATGACAGTCCCAGCTGAAATGTCGGTGAAAATGTCTCCCGTGATGACTTGTACACTCCCATCCACCGCATGAACCAGCAAGCCTGCTTCGGGTTGTGCCTGTAAAAAAGTTGTACCTGCTAATTGAAGCGACACACTGTTTACTTCAAAAGCACGATGTTCCTCTGTATTCGGTGTTTGGATGAGGACACCACTTTCAATTCCCTGCTCACATCCCGCATCGTTCACCCCTGTTTGCAGATTCATGGCTTGGAAGGGAAGAAACAGCAAATCTGGTGCATCATCATTCGTATCTGTTTCGGGCAATTGTTGGATATTCTCTTCAATAGCAAAGATGCTGGCCCAACCCGTTTCACCTGCCCGTGTCTGTATCCGTACCCACTGCGCATCGGATGAACGTCCGGTTGCCTGAATCACATCACCAAAGAACAACGTTTCAATCAAACGTCCTTCAGTTGTGGGCAAGGCACGAACATTCGCCCCCTCTGTCGTCACAATCTCGACCAATTGTGCATCAGCTATGATGCCTTCATTCCCCAGATTTTCGATAGACACTGTCCCAAAGACTGCTATTGTGACAGGCTGTGGCAACCATGTATCCACAGGATAGGTTTTCGACTGGATAAGCGCGATTCCCCATGTATTCTCTTCCGCACTGGAAAATAGTCGTTGTACCGATTTCACAAGTACAACATCTCCCGGAAGACCAAAGCGCATTTCACCCACATCATCAAATGGAATCAACGACAGCGAGGGATTTCCATAACACATCCCGCCCTCTAACTCACTACACAATTGCAGTACATTTTGAATGGCACTCTGCTCTAATGCAGGACATTCCAACTCATCCTGCGCCAATAAGGTGAAAGCTGATAATGCGAAAATACCGAAGAGAAACAACTGCTTCATGAAGGTATCCTAAGTTCAAACTGATAAATCCAACGCGCATCATACCAAAAAACCAAAACGTCTTCACACCGAAGCACGACGACGCTCTACACTGTTACTATTTTGGCGATATTACCCTTGATAGGTGAATGTAAAGGGCATGGTAAAGGCACAAGACGCACCTTCGATCGCCATATCCATTGTCATCTCCGCTTGAATTTCCGTTTCAGAGATAATCCGCATGGTATACCCAACACTGACTCCCGCTTCTTCAAAGGTCATCGTATAAACACCCGGCTCAGGATTGTCAAAGACCATCCCCGGTGGCAAGGGACCCTCACTACTCGCTTCAACTACACTTTGGAAGTTGAAGTTCTCACGGTCTCCCCAATCCACCGTTTCAACCGTACTGGCATTCATGGCTTGGGTCATATTATTCATGATAATTGCTGGACAGCCCCTGTCAATCGGTGTTCCTAACTGGAAGAGCCAATCCCCATTCAGAGGGATAACATCAACAGCCTCACCACCACCAACAAGTTCTTCATCATCAATTGCTAAGGTCTCCGTCTCCAAGAAGGGGGTGAGTATCTCGGTGAGTTCCTCATCAATCGGTTCCGGCTCCATCGGCGCACCAACTGCTTCCAAATCGTCGTTAATCGGCACAGACACTTGGAAGTTCGGCTCCAAAGGTTGTGTGACATCATCAAATTCGACCTCGCCTGTGCCGTCAAGCAACGCCACTGTCATCACATCTCCCGGATCAGCCGTGAAGAATGCGGTAGAACCCAGCGAAATAGTGACATTATTCGCAGTCAGTGTAATTTGCCCTACACCTTCTGGTGTTTGGATGAGTACCCCATTCCCCGCATCATTACAGCCCGAAGCCCCCACACCACTGCTGAAATAGAAGGCTTCCATGTTGTCGCCACCATTCGCAATCTGCACATCACCAAAAAGCAAGAAGGTCACATTTTGTCCCGGTACCGTATCGGGTAGATTCGCTTGCACTTGGAACAATGCCACACCCCACGCATCCGTTCCTTCTTGATAAGGCGATAGAGTGAGCGATTGTATTGCCGACAAATCCACTTTATCCCCTTGTTGACTAAAAGATGCGCTTGTGTCAGTTAACGCGGCTTGAATTTGAATATTGCCATAACAGGCTTGATTCCGTGCCGTATCCGAGCAGGCACTATCGGTTGCGGCGAGAGCTTGTTGCACCAAGGTCACACACTCACTCTGAGCAGACACCATAACACCAACCAACAACACATTCATCATCACCAATAACAACTTACCCAGTCGTAACATAGGTCAATTCCCTTTCTATCTTGTATTCAACACAGATTATTATAACCCTGACTCTCATTCGTTATCGCTAAAGAAGGTTTCATCAATCGTAATCGTTGTATCCACTGTGAAGCGTTGCACATACTCGACACAGACTTCATTGACTTGGCAAACCCTCGTACTCGATTGAATATTGCGTGGCATGTTAAAGGTCATGGTCTCACCCGCCTCAATCGTGAAATTGATTGCTTGGTTCCGTCCAGTTAAAGTGACCGCCACATCCAATTCATTAATCACCGTCAATTGTATCTGTCGTCGTCCCGGCGGATTAGAACCATCTTCAGGATTATTTTCCAAAAACTGCCGTATAGTCTCCACAATCTCATCTTCACCCATTGCTGGGCTGATAATGATTTCTTCCGGCAGATTTTGAATCGGCAAATTGATGAGAGCTTTATCATCATAGGGGACTGGCGAAACAGGCAATTCAAACACGTCCAATTCTTCATCTAGCTCAAATTCCAACAGAGTCCCACCAAAAAGCGGACGCACTTCGTCTTCCAATTGCACCACACCACGTCCACTTAAGGCTTCGACCAACAACCATGCCCCTTCTTCATCCTCAAAACCATGCACATAAAGAGTCCCTTCAAACAAGATATTCAAGTCATTGATATTGATGCCCGATGGTACTGGTATATCTACAGGAGTCTGGATGAGGATACCATTCGGCGCAAAATCACAATCCGACTCATCCGAAGGATATAAATGAAAACCCTGCATCGCGCTGACACCTTCTATATCCTCTGGCACCGTGTTTGCGATCACAACCTTACCAAAGAGCAGATAGGTCACATTCAATTCGGTGATGACATCTGGCACATTGGCTTGAATTTTCATGACTGCCACCCCCCAAGTTCCCTCATCAGGATCGTAGGCACCCACTTCAATTTCCTCAATGGCAGACAATGGCACAATATCACCCGCCATTGCAAAGCCTTCAATTCGCACATTGGGTAATGGGACGAGTTCAACAGTGGGATTCCCAAAACAGACTTCACCACGTCCGACAGATCCACAGGCATCATTCGCCACTTTCAGAGCCTGTTGTACCATCGCCTGACATTCGTCCTGTGCCACAACAACTATCACACTCAAAAACATGAGCATCAAGCTCAACCCACTCATTCGTATCCAACGCATCTTGACCACCTATTGCTTATGCTTGCTTATTCCTGTGAATATACTGTATGCCAAGCCATGATTCCTCACAACCGAAGGGGATTAAAATTCTGTAAAATCACACGGATAAGGCTTCATAGAGTTCGACCAACACTCCGCCCGTGCTTCTGGGATGGATAAAAGCGTATTCATGTCCCTCACGTTCACGAGGCGTTTCATTGATGAGTTCGACGCCCTTCTCAGCCAATTGTGCTAAAGTCGTCCGCAAGTCCTCTACTTCCAGACAAATATGGTGCATCCCTGTGCCTCGTTTCGCCTTATAGCGCGCAATGCCACTGTCTTCTGTCGTGGGTTCGACCAATTCAATCGTTGCTCCACCCACATCCAAGAAAGCAGTTGTCACTTCTTCTGCCGGAACATCTTCTGTCTTGTTTAATGTTAAGCCCAGCGCATCCCGCCAGAAACCCAGCGATTCGTCCACACTATCGACCACAATCGCTAGATGATTGATTTTTATGTCTGCCATCTTGTTGATTCTTTCCAAACAGTCATGAATATTGCTCCTCCAGTGTTATAATACAATCAAATGTCGATTTAATAAGTGAACATTGGAGAAAATATGGTTACAGCCACTCCCACACAAGCACTCACACTTAATATGACTGATGAACACACCATGCTTCAACAAGCCGTGCGTGACTTTGCTCAAAAGGAAATCCTTCCCATCGCCGAGGAATTTGATGAATCCGGTGATTTTCCACTCGATACCATCAAGAAGATGGGCGAGATGGGGCTAATGGGCATCGAAGTCCCCGAAGAATATGGCGGTGCTGGCATGGACACCCTTGCTTACGTCCTCACCATGATTGAAGTCGCTAAAGCCGATGCCAGCCACAGTACGATATTGAGCGTCAACAATTCCCTCTACTGTCATGGTCTACTCAAATTCGGCACAGAAGACCAGATTCAAAAATATGTCATCCCCGTTGCCAGTGGAGAAGCCATCGGTGCATACAGCCTAACCGAACCCATGTCCGGTAGTGATGCTGGCACAATGAAAAGTCGT
>JANQRM010000140.1 GCA_028284565.1 Anaerolineae bacterium
GATCATCTTGTAGCGCATTATTTTCAGATTGAGCATGGCGGATGAGATAAAGTCGCATGAGTGTGATGTGCCTTTGAGATGCGGAAAAGGCGATTGTAATGGGTGAGTGGACAAGTGGAAAGTCAAAATTAAGCCATGATAAACAGGAAAGAGCAGGAAAATAGTATTTATGTTCTGAAAGTAGCTAATAGATGTGTGAGGAAATTCTGACGAATCTCGAAATAGACTGAGACATATGTTCTGTGTTTTGCGGTATGATTAAATATTCTCAAGTTCAATGCGTCGTCAAGTGAAATGAAATATGGCACAATAGAAATGGGTCAATATACACATACGAAGCAAAACCATGCCTAGAATTTTTATTAGTTATCGTCGTTCGGATAGTGAAGGTATCACCGGACGAATTTATGATCATCTTGCATCAGCTTTCGGTGAAGATAGTGTGTTCATGGATGTCGATGATATTATTCCGGGTGAAGATTTTCGTGGAAAGATAAGAGAAGCGGTCTCAACCTGTGATGTGGTATTAATTGTAATTGGTAATACGTGGCTAGATGTCCGTGAACGCGACAATCCTGAAGTGAGACGGCTCGATAATCCGAACGATTTTGTTCGTCTTGAGGTTGAGACAGGCTTACAACGTGATTCTACGAGGGTCATTCCCTTATTGGTCAATCGAGCATCCATGCCGAGTGGAAATGCTCTTCCTAATACGTTGAGGGAGCTTTCTTTCAAACAGGCATTAAAGATGCGACATGGAAGTGATTTTGGTCGTGATGTCAAACGTCTAGTAACGACGATTCAGAAATTTTTTCCTGAAGAAATAGAAGATGAAACCTCACGTCGCCGATTTCATATAAATTGGAAATTGATTGTTGGAATCTTGGCATCTGCTATTACGCTTTTTCTTTCACTCCAACCCGGTGCTATCGGCTGTCAATTGCTGGTGTCGACCTTTGACTTCGAGGCTTGTAAAGTTGTGCAACTTGCGAGCCAAACATCCGAGGCTACACAAGTCAGTCAAAATGACATATTACTCTCTCCAACTCCTATAGAAGTCACTGAGAACGATGCTTCGCCTCCTCCAGCTCCTACCCAAGAAGACGTCGTACCACCTAACGTTGTCAATACTTCTGCTGTCATCTCTATTGAGAATATTGATCAACTTGAGATTCTAGAAATCTTGAGACAGTTTACTGGTGGCACATGGACGATTGCTTTTTCACCTTCTAGTGAGCTATTAGGGGCAGGTACAAACGAAAATATAGTTCAGCTGTGGGATATTAAGACAGGTGAGCTTATCTACTCTATGGAAGGTCATCATCGAGAAGTTCGCAGTGTCGCCTTTTCGCCAGATGGCACGATATTGGCATCTGGAAGCTGGGATAGAACCATAAAATTATGGGATGTTGAAACGGGTGCAGAACTCATTACATTGAGTGGACACTCTTCCAATATTTATAGTGTTGCCTTTTCACCTGATGGGAAAATATTAGCGTCCGGTAGTTTAGATAGAACAGTCAAGTTGTGGGATATCGAAACAGGACAAGAAATCAATTCTCTTGAAGGGCATACAAATGCGATTAGAACGGTTGCCTTTTCACATGATGGCACGATATTGGCATCAGGTAGTTCAGATTTCTCTATCATATTGTGGGATATTGAAAGTGGCAACCAAATAACAACACTAACTGGACATACCAGTGGCATTGAAAGTATTGAATTTTCTCCTATTTCTAACATGTTAGCTACTGGAAGTCGAGACAACATAATAGGTTTATGGAATATAGGAATTAATGAAGACATATTTAGGCTTTTAGCACATGCTGACATCTTGAGAAGCGTCGCTTTTTCACCCGACGGCATGTTATTTGCCTCTGCTAGTGATGATAATCAAATAAAAATATGGCAGGTGTCGTCTTGGCGGGTGCTTTCAACATTATCGGGTCCTGAAAGTGGGTTAACCGAAGTAACTTTCTCTCCTGATGGCACATTAATTGCGTCAGGTAGTCGGGATGGGGCGATTAGAATTTGGGGAATTACAGTAGATAATGAGTAACGCTTACTCCACCTTTGCCTTACGTTTGTTCTTACTACGCATCTCTTGGAGGGTTTGTATCCAGCGTGGGGTTTCTTGGTTTTCATCGATGGTGCGCTCGACAGATTGCACGATGTAAGAGCCGAGAATGGTCATCGAGAGGTAGATAATCGACACGATGGCGTAGGTTTCTAGGTAACGGAAGTTACTACTCGATGTCTTCTTGGCGATGTGCGTGATGTCGCCGACACCGAGAATCGTGAGCAGAGATGAGTCCTTGACCATCGCCACGAGGTCATTGCCCAATGGTGGCAGGACATTGCGGAAGGCTTGGGGCAGGACGATATGGCGCATGGTTTGCCAATAAGTCATCCCCACTGAATAGGCGGCTTCGATTTGTCCTTTGGGGACGGATTGAATGCCGGCACGAATGGTTTCGGACATATACGCGCCATAGGTGAAAGCCAGAGCGACAATTGCGGCAGGTGGAGAACTCCCCCGCCAGAAGAAATCTGGAATATCAGGATTATTGAGTAGGTTGCGCAATGCCGGGACAATGGTGGCATTAATGACATCATCTCGGATAATGGGGACGATGACAAAAGCCGTCACGAGTAATACCACGAGGATTGGCAATCCGCGCATGACTTGTACATAGATGGTGGCAATATTATAGATTAGGACACGAATCCCTTGCCTTACGACACGCCCGACGTTGTTGTATTGTTCAGGTGGTTTGGGCGGGTTGGCACGGATAATTCCGACGATAAGCGCGACGGATAAGCCCAAGAAATAAGAGACAAAACTTACCCCTAAAGTCATGCCGATTCCTTCTTGGAGTTTCTCGAAGGTTTGAGCATCTTTAGGATCACTTGTAAAAGAGATCATTGCCAGAATCCCGACGATAATCAGGAAGGGAATCCACCAAGGGAAGGTGAAGGCACGTCCATAGCCCATCACCCGTGCACGAGATTCGAGATAGGCACGAGAGAGTTCTTCTTCCTCACGTTTGGGTTTGTCGGGATAGGCTTCGGTCACTGCCATATTAAATCTCTTCTATGAATAGTTTTCGTTGTTGATTGTAATTTAGACTTCAAATATTTCAAAATTCTCATCCAACAAATATATAAAACAACAGGGCGCAGTGATACGCCCCGTTGCAGTTTGTGTAAGACTATGGCATCAGTATGGCGACTTAGTCACCACTACCGAGCCACTTGTTATTAATTTCGAGGAGCGAGCCATCTTCGTCCATGCTCATGAGCGCGGCATTGAAGGGTTCGACCAAATCGGAACCAAGCGGGAAGATGAAGCCGAGTTCATCGCTACTCAGCGCATCGGGGAGCAAGGAGATGAGTTCGGCATTTTCGCCTTGATAACCTTGACCAGCGACATCGTCAATCACCACTGCGTCAACATCACCAGCGATGAGGGCTTGGACCGCGAAGCCAAAGGTGTCGTATTCAATCACACGATCTTCACCAACCAAGTCTTTGGCGACGAAGGAGTTGGTCGTGCCAACTTGCACACCAATGACATAGTCCCCGTCCGCGAATTCGGTGGAATCAGCGAAGCGGTCTTCATCAAGGCGGACCATCATGCGTTGAACCAAGCTGACATAGCCCATCGAGAAGTCGACGATCTCGGCACGTTCTTCAGTGATGGTGATGCCATCTGCCGCCATGTCAAATTCGCCATTGGAGACGGCGACAATCATGCCATCCCAGCCGATTTCGATGAATTCGGGGACACAGTTCAAGCGACCACAGATTTCAGCGAGTGCATCATAATCCCAGCCGATAGCTTCGCCAGTTTCTTCATCAATGTAGTTGAAGGGGATGTAGGCGTTCTCGACAGCCACCGTAATGGTGCGTCCTTCTAGGTCGGGCAAGTCATCTTGCGCGAGAGCAGGCACAAAGACCGCCATCACCATCACTGCCAAGAGTAATAAGCGTAGTGCTTTCATAGAAATTCCTCCAAAGAATTTGTTCATTAGTTTGGGTGAGCGTATTGTAGCATAGGCAGGGGACTGGTCAAAATGGGAAATTGTGCTGGCGATGCCGAAGGCTTATTCGTCGGATTCGTCTAAAAATGAGGCAATAGCTTCTGGGGTACTGGGTAGATTGTATTGAGATAACTGGAAAGAAACTGTTTGATTTACTCTAGTAGTTCCTTTATTTTCCAATGCGTGTTCACCAATCAGTTGTAATGCTTGACGTTGTATATCGCTCAAGTCATGGCTTTGTAAATCATCTGATAGTTTGTCTTCACCAAATACAAGGCGTAACAAGGTGGGGACAACCATATCATTGTTCATCGTGGTTAAGTGTGGGAGCTTGTTAATAAGCAGTGGGACAAAAGGGGCTGTTTGTTCAGGGGTCAGCCATTTGAATGAAGAGATGATTGTGTTGACCACATCGCTAAGATTCCAAACTATCTTTTTGTACTGTTTTTGAACGGGGCTTTGTTCATCTA
>JANQRM010000149.1 GCA_028284565.1 Anaerolineae bacterium
ATCCTCATCACCCTCAATCATGAATTGCGGACACCGCTTACACTCGTCGTTGCCTATGCCGATTTACTGAAAGACTTTGACCCCAGCAATATGAATGACACTGAACTCGTCACCTTCTTGCAAGGGGTGAATTCGGGGGCAACACGTTTACGTCGCTTGATTGAAAACTTCATCCTGCTTGTCGAGATTGATAGTGGCGATGCCAAAAAGACCTATGGTTGGCGTAAGTATAATATCCAAAGTATGAAAGATATTGCCATAGATGCCGCCCGCCAAGTCATGGGTGCAGAGACCGAGCGTTGCGTGATGGATATTGCCGAGAACCTGCCCGAACTGACCGCAGACCGTGAATTTGTTACCGTGATGCTTCGTGAATTAATTGACAATGCCGTTAAGTTCTCACCGGAGAACGACACCCCCATCACCATCAATATCTTTTCGGAAGGTGAACAGATGGTGCTTCAAGTCACCAACGAAGGGCGCAAAATCCCACAAAATGAATGGGAGAATATCTGGCTTCCCTTCTACCAAATTGACCGCGAACTCTACGAAGATCAAGGCTCTGGGTCTGGCTTGACGATTATTGACGGCTTGGTCGAAATTCATGGTGGCTCGCGTGATATCGTAAGCAACGAGGAAACCTCAACCTTTACCATTCGCTTGCCCTTAACCCCACCACCTGAAGCACCTGCGAAAGAGACTGTTGACGAAGCCGAAACAGAAGCGGTTGTGTAATCCGCAGGTTAGCCAACTTAGGAATTCACGTCACCGACTGTTGACGTTACAATCCCATACACAATACAAATCCAACCTCTGCTAACGCGGAGGTTTTCTATTATGGAGACGCTATCTGATGTCTGAACTCCTGTCCATCAATGTATCCTTGCCCAAAACCATTCCCTATCGTGATGCTGAGATGACCACGGGCATTTACAAAGAACCCGTTCAAGGTCCCGTCATGTTGCATGAGTTGAATCTGGATGGTGACGGACAAGCGGATTTGAAAGCGCATGGGGGTATCTATAAAGCGGTCTACGTGTATAGTCACGATCACTATGCATATTGGGCAAACGAACTGGGACGCAGCGATTTTCAATACGGACAGTTTGGGGAAAATTTTACCGTCTCTGGCATGTTAGAAACGGAGGTTTATATTGGCGATGTGTTTGCGGTTGGCGATGCGCGTGTGCAAGTGACTCAACCGCGTGTACCCTGTTTCAAGTTAGCACATAAGATGGGCGACAACCGCTTTCAGAAACAATTCTTGCAAAGTCACCGCGTCGGGTTTTATCTACGAGTATTGCAAGAAGGCATGGTCGAAGCGGGGCAGACGCTGACTTTAGTCGAACAAGCGGATGTGAAAATATCCGTGCATGCCATCAACCATTTGCTCTATACAGACGGCAAGAACGCAGACCTCGCACGACAAGCCCTACAAGTAGAAGCCTTATCACCGGGTTGGGTGGGTTCGATGATAAAAATTGTCGAAAAGTATGGCTAGAATCATCAACTACAAATTATAGTCGTCGTAGTAAGCGTCTTCGTCGTCTTCGTCGTCATCATCGAATAAATCGTCGTCATCATCATAGAGGCTCACTTCTTCGTCATCATCCTCGATGTCGTAGCCCCCATCATTCATCTCTTCATCATCGAGTTCGAGATCGTCGATATAATTTTCTTCTTCCTCTCCCTCGTCATCCTCGATGTCGTCTTCTAGCTCATCTTCATAATCTTCCAACTCGGTTTCCTCGTAGTCATAGGGTCCCCGTTGGGATGAAAAATGGGTATGGGTCATGTGTCGCCACCTTTCACCGTGCGATGTTTGTTTATGCGTTCTTTTCAACTATAGCGCAAAAATAGCGATGCAAGCGTAAATCATCCGTTAATTCTGGATGAAAAGCGGTTGCCAACCATTGTCCTTGCCGCACCGCAACCATCCCGCCATCCTCCAACGTGGATAAAACCGCCACCGAGTCGTCAGCTTGTGTCACGAGTGGCGCGCGGATAAAAACCGCATGAAAAGGGTCATCTCCAATGACCGGAATCGTCAAGTCCGTCTCGAAGCTGTCTATCTGCCGTCCGAAGGCATTGCGATTGACTTCCATATCCATCATCCCAAGCAGGGGTTGTTCGTGGTCAGTCAATTTCTTGGCGAGGAAGATCATTCCCGCACACGTCCCCCACACAGGTTTTGATTCAGCAAAGGCTTTGAGTGGCTCGATGAGTTCATAATCCGTCGCCAGCTTACCAATCGTCGTGCTTTCGCCACCGGGTAAGATAAGCGCATCGAGTCCATCCATATGCTTAGGCAAGCGGACTTGTTGGGTCTCGATTCCGAGTTGGTGCAATTTCTTCTCATGTTCGATAAACGCCCCTTGAAGTGCAAGGACACCGATTTTCATTTTGGCTTTATCTTTCTGGGTAATGACAGATTGATACGTTCAAACTATGGCGAATCGTATCATAAAATCCTGTGTTTGTGGGATTGCAATGGTATGCATAGGGCAACACATTTTCACACCCAATTCAACTTCTGAATAGTCAATCTATCTCAAAAAAGTTGCAAGCTTTAATACAAAACAAGGCAATGTAGGGGTATACAGCTGTACGCCATTACTACTCATCATCTTTCACATCAGGTCGCCAGAAGTCGGGATGATGGGGGTCGGTGAAGCGGGTCATGTCCGTGTCAGGTGTCCATTTGTTGCCATCAGGGAGGATGGTAATAATTTTGGCTCGAAGTATTTCCTCTTCTAAAATAATGTTGTCAAGATTTACTCCTCTTAAGATTGCCTCTTCTATGTTAGCACCTGTTAATCTTGCTCCTTGCAGATTCGCGTCTGCTAAGTGAGCATGATACAAGTTTACACTTCTTAGGTCCGCTCCTAGGAGATTTGAACCTAATAAAAATGCCTTTCTTAAGTTTGCATCCATGAGATATGCATATTGTAGGTTTGCCGCCGGTATATTCGCCCTTGTTAAGTTTGCCAACAACAAATCCGCCCTTTGAAGGTTAGCTTGCCTTAAATTTGCATTTTGCAGGTTTGCTTTGCGTAAGTTTGCATTTTGCAGGTTTGTACTATCTAAGTATGCTTGTTGTAGATTCGCATTTTCCAAGTAAGCCTTTTGGAGGTTAGCATTCCATAAGTTTGCTCGTTGGAGCAAGCCTGTGTCTCCCGTAAGCCAACCTTCTGTGCGTAACCAATTTATTGCTAATCTAGCAGTTTCGTTAGAGCGACTGCCTGCTTCTCGCACCAAGCGTTTTTTAAGATTTTCCATGTCGCGTCGCTGATAGAAGAAGTCGAGGATGCCGACGGTGGCGATGATGCTCATGATTTCGGTGTAGAGGTTGGTCATGTACCCTTCATCCGATGCGAAGATGAAGCCGCCAATCACCACGCCGACGATAAAGGGCAAGGCACGTCGGGCAAGGATGTAGAAATCTTTGTAGTCTTTCCAGATTTGGCGTTGGTTGGCGAAGATGTCGGTTGTGGTCATGAGATGAGGTCTGCTCCTGTGGTATCTGCCTATGCTAAGCGTAACATACGACAGAGCAGGATTATCTGTATCGTAGCGTTTCAGCTGTTCTTGATTTCGTGCAGCCGTTGGCGTATTTGATCAATTTGGTTACGTGTGACATCCATCTCACCTAAGTCAATCGCCTCAGCATCTTGAAGTGCTTGCTTGATTCCCACACGATTATCTTCATAGAAAGACATTGCCGCATAAACCCCACCTAAGCTGATATCGTAGTGTTCAGCAGCATATTCTGGACTCTCGATAAACGCCAAATTTGCTACCAGATAGGCTTTGGCAGGACGCTCGGTTAAGCGCACATCTGCCGGAGATTGTCCTTCTTTGACCTGAATGTGAGTTTTGTATAGATTTCCATCGTATTCTCCTTAGTGTTATTCAGAGCAACCCCGAACAATCAACTCCAGCGTTTCGTCGGCAATGCGAATCTCGGAGAGGCAATAGAGGGTATCATCCACATCGAAGCGCATGTCTGCCAGAATCGCATCTCCCCGCGCGGTGAATTCATCCAACAACCCCCGAATGGGACCCTCTTCTGGAATGGCATAGGAGACCCCAGCCAAGATAATCCCCATCGCATCAAAGCCAAGCGGTTCGTTCATGAGTGTCAACATGGCTCCTACTTCCTGCTGTAAAATGCTGACTTGAATTTGGGCATTGAGGAGCAACCCATTGGGTTGGAAATCTATCCCAGCTATCGTAAATTGGTCAGATCGGCAACCTTTGAAGACGATACGACACAGCTCTTCCGTATCTGTCTCTTGATATTCAATGCGTCCGATGGGATTGCCATCAACATCTATGCCGAACTCAATAGCCGTGGCGGAGGACTCCGCGCTCATTAAGATGACATCCATCTCTCCTTCGGCATAAATATGCAGTTGTTCGGGTGTATAGCTGTCGGTGACGACAACTGTATCAAAATTATCAAGCGTGGATTCAGGAGTCGCTTCGATGATATTGTCGTTCTCCTGAGGTGTAAATCCCAAGACACGCAGAGCAATGTCGGGCAAAAATTGGATTCCGAGTATTATCACTACAGCAAGTATAAGTAGGATAATCAGCCAGCGGAAGCGACGAGAGGAGGACGTTTGAGTTCGGGACACGGGGCATCAGCATTCGGTTAGGTCAGTCACTATCCCAGTATACGCAGAACCGTGCGCTTGAGTTACCCTAAAACTTCTTGGGTTGTGGCGTATAATACCCACCATGAATTCAACTCGATGACCAAAGGACAAACTTGTGGCGACGACGATTCAAATCAAAGACATTGCAAACTACGATGGACAAGAGATAATACTCAAGGGTTGGCTCTATAACAAAACGGGCAAGGGACGCTTGCAGTTCCTCCGTCTACGGGATGGGTCGGGACAAGTGCAGTGTGTCGCCTTCAAAAAAGAGATGGACCCCGACCAATTTGAACTCGCCAAGTCCCTGACACAAGAGTCCTCCATGATTGTGACAGGCACAGTGCGGGCAGATGAACGTGCGCCCGGCATTCCCGGTGGCTTTGAAGTCGGCGTGAGCAATCTGGAAGTGCTACAAGTTGCCGACGAGTATCCCATCACCCCCAAAGAACATGGCACAGAGTTCCTGATGAACAACCGCCACCTGTGGATTCGGAGCAATCGTCAGTGGGCGATTTTGCGGATTCGGGCGACGATTGTGCGTGCCTTGCGCGATTGGCTCGATGACAACGGCTTCTTGCTCGTCGATACCCCCATTATCACCCCCGCCGCCGGAGAAGAGACCACGACCCTCTTTGAGCTGGACTACTTCGGAGACCCAGCCTTCCTCGCACAGACGGGACAACTCTATAACGAAGCGAATATCATGGCATTCGGCAAGGTCTATTGCTTTGGACCCACCTTCCGCGCGGAGAAGTCGAAAACCCGTCGGCATCTGATTGAATTCTGGATGCTCGAACCCGAAATCGCCTTCTGTGATTTGGATGAGCTGATGGACATCGAAGAAGCCATGATAACCTACACCGTCCAGCAAGTCCTTGAAAAGCATCCGCAAGAGTTGGAGATATTAGAGCGCGACATCGCCCGACTCGAAGCCATTAGCGCACCTTTCCCACGCATCAGCTATGATGATGCCGTCGAGCGACTGAAGCACATCCAAGCAGAGGAAGACGACCCCGAACGCAAAGCCGAACTCGAAATCACATGGGGCGAGGACTTCGGTAGTCCCCATGAAACCGCCCTCGCCGAGAGCTTCGATAAGCCCGTCTTTGTCTACAACTATCCCTCCGCCGTGAAAGCCTTCTATATGACCCCCGTCGACGGTCGTCCCGAAGTCTGTCGCAGTGTCGATTTGCTGGCTCCCGAAGGCTATGGGGAGGTCATCGGTGGCAGTGAGCGCATTTATGATCCTGAATTAATGAAT
>JANQRM010000166.1 GCA_028284565.1 Anaerolineae bacterium
GGGTCGTCCAAGTGCAGTCGGACGGTGGGTGTTGCCTGTCGGTGGGGATGCTGATGTGTTGGAACGCACACGCCCCATCTTGAGTCTGCTGGCACGAGAGATTCATCATGTGGGTACGTTGGGTGCAGGACACGCACTCAAACTTTTGAATGCGCTGATGTTTTCGGCGATTAATGCCATGACTGCTGAGATGATGGCGATTTCTACCAAAGTTGGACTCGACCCCGCCGTTCTATTCAACACCATTGCAGGCAGTGACGCGGCGACAGTCAGTGGGTTATTCAAAGAGAGTGGGCGCAAAATCGTCGAGCGAGATTTTGACCCAGCGTTTACGATTGACTTGCTCTGCAAAGACAATGGCTTGGCAATCCAAATGGCGAACGATGCCGATGCACCTCCTTTACTAGCGACAACCATTCAGACACTCAACGAATGGGGACGTGCTACTGGACACGGGTCAGAAGATACGAGTGCATTGGTCAAGGTCTATGAGGCGTTGTTCAACTCATAATTTCGTCAAATTATGCTGAGACAATGACCTGTGGCACGAGCTTTTCGACATCGCGCAGTCGGCACAATTCCGTCCCTGGTGTCATGACTGCCGCCGTTCCTGATGCAACTCCATATTTCACGGAATCGACCAGCGATTGTCCTCGTGCTAAAGAAAGCACAATGCCACCAACCATACTATCCCCTGCGCCGACCTTACTTTGTATGGGGACAAGTGGCGCACGGAAATGGGCAAATTCATCGGCTGTGACCATCGCCGCCCCGCCAGCCCCCATCGACACTACCACGACTTCGGCAATGCCCTGTTGAATCAGTTCGCGTGCAATATCTCGCACCGCGTCTTCACCTTGTAATGTTGTCCCCACGAGTTTCTGCAATTCATCGAAGTTTGGTTTCAGCAGATAGGCTTCTGAGCCGACAATGGCTTGCAAGGCATTGCCTGAGGTATCCACCACAACGCGCAACTGTTTTGCTTTGGCTTGTTCGGCAAGTTGAGCATAAAAATCTATCGGCACAGCAGGAGGTAGACTACCACTCGCAACCAGATAATCCCCCTCCAACGCCAGAGTCTGATCAATGGCTCCTTGCCATTCGGATTCACTGAGTTCAGGACCCGGCATTCCAAAACGATATTGAAGCGTCGAACTTTCTTCAAAGATGGTTAAGCTCTCGCGGGTTGTCCCACTAATCGGAATAGCGTGTTCATCAATGCCCTCTTCTGCCGATAACAACTGGGTCAAAAAGTCGCCAGTAAACCCGCCAGCAGTATACAAGGCTGTCGATTCACCGCCGAGTTTTGCTATTGCGCGGGAGACATTTATCCCTCCGCCGCCAGCATGAAACGAGGGTGATTCACAGCGTAATTTGACTTCGGGTGCAACTGTCGCCACAGATGAGCTTTTGTCAATTGAAGGGTTCATCGTGAGAGTAACAACTTTGTCCATCAAGGGCATCTTTCTGGGTGCAATTGGAATGAGCAGAGCTTATCACACCTCCTGATGATGTCCCATAGATGTTTCGTGCATCCCGCATACGAATCGCACTTTGGAAGCAAGAATGCTAAACTCAAATCATGAGAACGTTTATGGGAGATCGTGTGATGAACAGGCAACAACATTCATTCATACCCAATAAGATTGTTAATCTGATCGTGGGACTCCTGTTGCTCTTGCCCTTTTTGTTTTATTTGACTCAAACGCATATTCAACCGGCTCTCCGCACCTTTGAACTCTCTCAGATGAGCTATGATCTTTTGAGAGAACCTGAAGTGATCGGGAATGAAAACTTTGAACGTCTTGAGGAAGACCCGCGTTATCAAACAGCTTGGGAATTTTCGGAATCATTTGTCAGTATTCGCATTGCGATAGTTGCCATTGCCCTGGTGATATTGGGCGTTTTAATCGGAATTCAACGGCGCACGGGACGTACCCTCAATCGCTTTGCTTTGGGGGTGTTAGGTGCATTGTTGATTCCGATGGCATTTTTTGCCTTGTGGTCGGTCTATCAAGCTCCACTTTGGGGAACTGAAACGTCGCCTATTTTTCCTGATGAACGCTTTTCTTTAGCTGATCCAATTACTGCCCCTTTCACTATTCAGTTCCTTGATGGCTTATTCACGCTAAGCGTTGCGACTGTTGTTGGGGGTCTCGTCTATATTGCGGTATTGCGTGAACCGCATCCGCATCGTTTGTTGACAGGATTTGTCATCTGGATAATGGGGATGATCGTTGCGGGCGCGAGTGCTTTCTTGATCTTTGATAGTCCGTTCTTCTTGACACGTGGCGGACCCGTCAACTCCACACTCACTCTTGTCTTGTCTATGTATGAAACCGGATTTGCTCGAATTCGATTTGGCTATGCATCTGCTCAGGGTATCAACTTGATACTGGGCGCGGTGGGTGTTGGGGCTTTACTCTGGCTTTTGGTGACGCTCTTCCGAGTACGATTACGTATCAGTCCATCAACCGAATCAGGCAAACAATCCTCTGTATGGAGTGTGGTAAGTATTCCGTTGATTTTGCTCATGATATATCCCTTTGTGAGTTTAATCCTCTGGGGGAATGGTGTGCTTAATGGGCAAACAGAAGCCAGTACATTGGCAGAAACGATTAACTTCGATCAAGTCCGAGACAATAGTTTGCAAGCGATTCCCTCAATCTGGGTAATCCATCTGCCTATCACGATTCTGGCGGGCTTTGCGCTGGGATTCTTACGTCCATTGGGACGTATTGGAACGCAATTATTATTTTTACCTCTACTGGTCGTGAGCTTAATTCCGATGGAAGCTCTCCTTTTTGCATGGTTCGAGAATGCGAGAGACTTAGGAATCCTCAATTCATTAGACGTTTTGAATCGCCCGTGGCTTATCAATGGCTTCTCGCTTTTGGTCTTTAAGTTGGTGTTTGACGGGGCTTACGACAGCTTCCAGCAACAGGATGAAAGCCAACTAACTACTCAATTTATATTGCGTTATCTCCTTGCGCCTGCAATTGGCATCGGGCTTATCGTCGGGGCAGTGATGAGTTTCTTAAGTACCCACTCGATGTTGTGGAATCTGATTAGTCAGAATGAACGCGACAATTTTAATTTGTCCGTTACACTTGTCCAACTACGTGGGTTTTCAACGTCTAATCTGGTAATACTTGAAATGGGAGTAGCCATATTCAGCCAATTCGTTGTGCCATTTGCTTTGATTTTTGGTGTTTTGTTTGCCGTTGTTCTCGAACCCTTCTCGCTCGTTGGGGGATGGCTTTTTTCCAGCGACGATGGGCGCAAACCTAAACCCATGGCTGATGTAGGAGACCATGATTGGCAGGATATGGATTAGATGCCCCATCTTCCAGAGCATGTTACAATCTATTCTATATTCAGTATCGTGAATGAGATAATCTTTGTTTGATATTAAACCTCACTTGAAAGCCCTTGTCGAAGCCCATGCGCCTTCCGGCTATGAAGGTCCGATACGAGAGATACTGCGAGATGAATGGGAAGGGCTGGTTGATGCGTTCGATCAAGACCGTTTGGGCAGTCTCATTGGCATCAAACGTGCAACTCGTCCACTCAAAACGCCACGCAAAATTATGCTAGCGGCGCACATGGACGAAATCGGCTTGATGGTGCGCGACGTGGTCGATGGTTTTATCTATGTGCATAACTTAGCAGGGATTGATCGTCGAATCATGTTGTCTCAACCCATGCTGGTGCATGGCAAGGAAAGGCTTCATGGGGTGGTTGCCGCAGTGCCTCCGCATTTCCTCAAAGCGAGTGACCGCAAGAAGTATCCAAGCTTTGATGCCTTAGTGATTGATGTCGGTTTGTTAGCTGATGAAGTAAACGACCTTGTGCAGATTGGTGATTTGATTACACCCCATGTCTCTCTACTCGAACTACAGGGGAAACGGGTCGCTGGGAAAGCAATGGATGACCGCGCTTGTGTAGCAACCGTGACGGCTTGCCTGCACGAATTGCAGAACATGCATCATTCTTGGGATGTGTATGCTACAGCTACTGTACAAGAGGAAGTGGGTGTCAAAGGCGCACACACTGCCGCTTATCATATTGACCCTGATATTGCGATCGCTTTAGACGTGGGGTTTGCTTCTCAACCGGGTGTTGATAGTACACAAGCCATTGACATAAGCAAAGGTCCTGGCATTGGTATGGGCGTGAACTTCCATCCCAAACTTTACGACAAATTGCACGAAGTCGCCAAATATCACGAAATTAAATTGCAGGTGGACGTGATACCGAGCAATAGTGGGACAGATGCCACGGCGATACAAGTTGCGCGTGAGGGCATCCCAACAGCTTTGCTCGAAATCCCGATTCGCAATATGCATTCAACTGTGGAAACACTGGATTTACAAGATATCCAGCGTGGCGGACGTTTGTTAGCCCATTTTATTGCCCAACTCGATGATGAATTCATGTCGTCTCTTGCGTGGGATGTTGATGAATCTGTATCCGATGATGAAAGTGAAGGGAAATCCAATGAGTGACATGCCTTCTGTTGATGAAGTTGTGGATGTGTTATTGTCCGACCCGGACCCGATTAAGCGGCAAGAAGCTGCGCGCATGTTAGCGGATTTGGGACCTTCGCTCAATGATGAGGATTATCATCTGGCTCGTGAATCGCTCAATCGCGCCTTAGCAGACCCCGACCCAATGGTACTGACGACAGCGATGCAAATGATGAGTATGCTTCCGCCACGTCCTGATGAAGAGGACTTGCATGATGACGAAGAACCTGAAGAAGAAGCGGTACTCGAAACCAACACCTGTGCGGTCTGTGGCAAGCCAGAGATTTTGATTGACCCTGAGCATTGCCAATATGAAGATGAATGCCCCTATCGTTAATGAGGCATAAGCAGACGATCATATGACACCTCCGCAATGTTTCCAGAGGGGCGATACGACGCTGTTTTGGGGTGATGCTTTGGATGTGTTAGCCAATCATATTCCCGATGAATCCGTACATCTCATGTTTGCTGACCCACCTTATAATATCGGCAAGCAGTTTGGGGATTTTGCAGATGAATGGGAGAGTGAAGTCGCCTATGCCGAATGGTGTTACCAATGGCTGGATTTGTGTATCCAGAAGCTGACCCCAAACGGTTCACTCTATGTCATGACCAGCACACAAGCCATGCCCTATCTCGACCTCTATTTGCGAGACCAACTGCACATTTTGTCGCGCATCATCTGGTATTATGACAGCAGTGGGGTACAGGCAAAACATTATTTCGGCTCTCGCTATGAACCCATCCTCCATGCCGTTAAGGACGGGCAAAACTACACCTTTAACCATCAGGATATTCGAGTCTCTGCCAAAACAGGTGCAGAGCGCAAACTCATCGACTATCGCAAAGCGACACCCACACCCTATAACACAACCAAAGTGCCGGGGAATGTCTGGACTATTCCGCGAGTACGTTATCGCATGGCGGAATATGAAGAGCATCCCACCCAAAAGCCAGTCGCATTATTGGAACGCATCATCCTCGCTAGTAGTCATCCCAATGAGACGGTTCTTGACCCCTTTGCCGGAACTTTTACTAGCAGTGCAGTTGCTCAACAACATGGACGTGCTAGCATCGCTATCGAATTGCAAGAAGCATATGTTAAAATTGGACTGCGACGCTTAGGCATTTGCGAAACTTATAAAGGGGAAGTCTTGCATCCACCACAGAAAAATTTCCGACGGAAGATAGCGCAGGAAGCACAGGATGAATAAGCGAGTTATTCTCTTGTTAGCCTTTCTCCTGCTTTCTGTAACATCACTCGGTCAAGCAGAAGAAGATACCTCAATACCCCAATTGCTTTTTCGTCAAGACAATCGCCTTTATCTAGCTGATATTGAAGGGGACACGATTTTGGAGTTGCCCAATATCGAAGCTGATCACCGAGATGCGTGGAGGCTTTCTCCTAATGGACACTTTTTGTTGGGACTGCAACTTTTGAGTGACGATTATGGGGATTGGTCATTTCGTATCTATGACATAAAAAATTTGCGGTGGCATACGACGATTGACGACTTTATAGAAAATTCTAGTGATACAGCAGAATGGTCGCCAAACGGCAACACTATTCTATATGCAACAAGTGAAGGTGAGCAGGGTAAACTCTATCTCTATGATATCGAATCAGGTGTCTCGCGTTTAATTTATGAAACACCTGAACCTGAAGGTATTAATGCTAGAGGAATTCGTCTCTATGATTTTGCGTTTTCGCCAAATGGACAATACGCGCTTTTCATAGATTATGTATGGTGGATGGGTGGCACAGACAATTTTTTGAACCTAATCAATCTTAATAATGGTGATGTTCAACAACTGTATGGACAGTATTATGCTAGTTACAATCCAATATGGTCACATGATGGAACATGGATTTTGATTGATCTTCATGCAAGTTATTATAGTCCCGGTATTATTGATGATGGCGAATATGGGGATGTATTTATTATTGCATCTGCTGATGGTAGTTATCTTCAGTTGACAGAATCGCCGGAAATTAGAGAAGCTAATCTGCAATGGTTGGAGGATGGACAAACAATAAGATTCACCTCATTCAGTGAATTCCCTGATACAGTTAGCATGTCTTTGGAAGATATCTTAGCGAACTCTGAACTTGAACCAGAAAACATTCCACGAACCACAGAACCTTATTCAGAGATAGAAGTTGAGGATGACAATCATTATCCATCTCCTGATGGAAACTGGTTTGCGGAAGTTATCCATGAAAATGGAGATACTTTGCTATACATCACGCATCTTGAAACTGCAGAGCGTCAATTGATTGCACCAGCAGACACGTTTATTGCTTGGCGATGATAGGAACAATCAACAATGCCGCCGGATAGCACCGTCAATTACGCAGTGGAACTCTATTTTGATGGAACCACTGAGCAAACCATCACCAATATCCGTAAAGTGATTGCGGATGCGGGTTATGCGCCACGCAAGAGTAGCTATCGTTATCGCCCGCATGTGTCGCTGGGCATATATGAGGGTATCGACCTCGAAGAAGCGGAACCTGTCCTACAACAATTTGCCGAATCTCACCCTGCTTTTCCAGTGAATTTCCCCAATGTTGGCATGTTCATGGCGCAAAATCAGGTGATTTTTATTGGGGTGACGGTGACTCAGCACCTTTTGAAACTCCACAAAGCGTTTCACGATCAATTCGATGTGCATACGATTTCCGTGCGGGATTATTATCGTCCCAATCGGTGGACACCCCATTGCACATTGGTTGACCAGCTCCCCAGCGAGGATA
Organism: Anaerolineae bacterium; assembly: GCA_028284565.1. The sequence continues at coordinate 7,288 of JANQRM010000166.1, forward strand.
TTCCACAAGTTTTGAGTTTGTGTCAGCCTGTTTTATCGACGATTCTTAATCAATCGGGTACGATTACAAGTATTGGTACTGTCGAACTCAGCACAGGACGCGAGGTATTTCGTTTCCCACTTTATCCAAAAGCAAATGAAGGACGCTAGCATGTCAAAAACTGTTGTTCACACTGATAACGCTCCCGCCGCTGTCGGACCCTATTCACAAGCGATTGTTGCCAATGGCATGATTTTTACGGCTGGGCAAGGCGGTATTGTCCCCGGAAACCCCATGAACAATGATGCCACCATCGAAGAACAAACGCGCCAAGTGATGAATAATATCAAGGCGATATTAGAGGAAGCGGGCAGTAGCATGGATAAGGTTGTCAAAACGACTGTTTTTCTAAAGGATATGAATGATTTTTCAGCGATGAATGCTGTTTATGCAGAATTCTTCACGGAAACACCACCGGCGCGCTCGACTGTTGAGGTGTCCCGCCTGCCTCTTGATTTTCTGGTCGAGATTGAGGCGATTGCTTTGGTGTAAAGGCTTCTTAATGTCCATTCGCTTGTTTTTCCGCCTGTTCACTCTATAATGAAACGGTATTCATCGTTTTAAGGATTCAATTTATGCATCGCCTGTTTATCCTACTGTGTAGCCTGCTAGGAATCATGTTTGTTGCAACTGCTCAAACCGAAAGCCTAGAAGTCGGTCAAATTGCGTTGGTGACTTGGAATAGTCAGGATGATGTTGCCTATCAATTCTCGGCTTCAGCAGGTCAAGTCTTGGATATACAAGTCTATAGTGCGAATCAACTTGATACACGCATCTCGATTGAAAATGCGGGCAACAGCCAAATCGCTTATAACAACGATAGCAAAAGAGGTGTTGACCCCTTCATTCACAACTTTATTGCTCCTAGTGATGGTATCTATACCATTCGCTTGCGTAACTTAGACGAATCACAGATTCCAGTCACATTGGCTCTGCGAGAGAGTGCTTTATTGACCATTTCGGATGCGCCGATTGAAGTAGACTTGCGACGCGCCCACGAAGAGATATTGATATTACAGGGGCAAGCTGGGGTTAGTTATCAGGTGCGAGTCACACGCATCAGCTCGGATGAAGCCACTATTAGCCCAACGATTAGCGTCAAAACACCATCAGGCGACCTGTTGAGTTCAATTATTGCGACTCAAGTGGAAGAAGCCAGTACGGTATTTACCGTGGAGACTGCGGGCGACATATATATTCTGGTTGAAGATTTCACACCGTCGGTATTGAATGTACAGGTTCAAGTTGTAACGGGTGGAGGTTAAGCCTCTACATGCTAAAAATTTATTGTTGGAGTCTTTTATGTTTCGGGTGCTTATTGGTTTATTTTTGACATTACTAGTTTGGCACAATCCGTCAATTGCTCAATCGGAAATTCAAGTTGGTGAGGTTATCACGGGCGAGTTGGTGGATGGCATAGCACAATATGCTTTTCGCGCGCGGGTTAGTGATGTCCTGTTTATTACTGTCCAATCTGAAGACTTCCCGCCCTTTATCCTCTTGCGAAACGCCCAAAGAGAACGCATCGGATACAGTAACTTTGGGAGTGCTTGGGTTGATGCCCAGTTGTTAATGACAATTCGTCGTAGTGACGAGTATGTCGTCACGATTGGGGCAGTCAACGATGCGATGTCGGGTGCTTTTACGCTTCAAGTTAAGGTGTTGGATACCATTTCTCTAAATTTCGGTGATGATGTCGATGTTGAATTTGACGGAACTGTGCCAGCCTATTATTTCCAATTTTATGGTTTTGCAGGCAATGTTGTCGATATTCGTGCCTTTAGTGGCGGGCTGATTGACACTCGCATATCCGTGACTGATACGAACAACACGGAAATTGTATATAACGACGATGCGAGTGGCTCTGTTGACCCTTATATTCGGCAGTTCGTGATTCCAAAAGATGATTTTTATGTGATTGAGGTTGAGAATTTCGATCCGAATGTGGTGGGCGAGATAACCCTCATATTGGATGAAACCCAATGGACGATGCTGGAGCACGCGGATCAATCGGTCAATTTGCAGAGCACCAACGATGAAACCTTTTCGTATCCCGTGGTTGCTGGACAACGTTACCAATTAAGACTTGACCGTGTGAGTGTGAGCGAGAACCCGTCTGAACAAATTCCGATTGTCTATATCCAAATGGACGATCAAACCTTTGTTGCGTCAGCTGTCGGGAATCAATCGGATTCTCTTGATGTGGTGTTCCGTGTTCCGCGTAGTGGTACGGCTCTGATTCGGGTACAAGATTACTTCCCAGCTGAGTACCTGCTTCAAGTCTTGCCTGTGCGCTAAGACTATTGCATTTCATATCACTTTTGGTTATGATGGCACTATGCGGGCAGTTAGCTCAGTTGGCTAGAGCGTCTCGTTGACGTCGAGAAGGTCACAGGTTCGAGTCCTGTACTGCCCACAATATTGGACATAGTCCGAACATTGACCGGCAACATCGTCGGTCTTTTCAATTTCGAGGGTTTTTACCCTACCATCCGTTCGCAATACCAAATCATTCAGATATGCAAATGACGATAGTAATTCCAATTGTATGATGTCCCCTGCGGAATTAACTACAACTTGGCGCAAAAGTTGTCTTTGTTGCTTGCGCCCTAGCTTCTCACCATGTTTGCCAAATTGGTCAAGCGCCTAACCCGTGGTAAGGCAGTGTATTGTCCCAACTGATGAATCCACATCATCGGCAGGCGACGTGTCATTTCTTTGTCGAGAGGCAACAAGCTCATCGGCTTGTCGGCGAGAAACGCCTTTTCCCATCTTTAATGAGGTGAAGTTGGACAAATTCCCCATTCGGTTGACAGACCTCACTCGCTACTCGTGCCACAAACTTGTTTGAGCCAGAGCCAATGGT
>JANQRM010000174.1 GCA_028284565.1 Anaerolineae bacterium
TCAATCCATTTTCTGTCACATAGGTATGGAGTAGATGCAGGGGGTCTTTGGCTTGCATGTCAGCGAGTTCTTCTTCGGTGCGGTATTGCTGTCCAGCAAGGAATGCCTCTTCACCTTCAGCGTGCCCACCACGACGGTGCGTCTTTGCCTCGATTAGTGTTGGACCATCCCCTTTGCGTGCTCGTTTCACAGCATCTTTTGTGACACGATACATTTCAAGTGCATCCGTGCCATCTGCGATCACTCCCGGGATTCCATACCCTTGTGCACGATCAGCAATATTTTTGATGTTCATGGCATTTTCAGCAGGGGTGAACTCACCGTATTGATTATTCTCACACACAAAGATCACAGGTAATTTAAGGGCGGATGCAAGGTTAAGTGATTCGTGGAAGCTGCCTTCATTCGATGCGCCATCTCCGAAGAAGCACACGGATACACGGTCACTGCCCGTGTAATATGCGCTGAGTCCTGCACCAACAGCAATGGGAATTCCACCACCGACAATGCCACATGCACCCATCATGCCAATTTCAAAATCGGCAATGTGCATCGAGCCACCTTTACCTTTGCAATAGCCTGTCGCTTTACCGAATAGTTCAGCCATCATCTTGTTGATGTCGCCGCCTTTTGCGATCACATGTCCGTGTCCACGATGCGTACTTACAATCGTATCGTCGTCAGTCAAAGCGGCACATACACCCGCACCAACGGCTTCCTCACCGATGTATAAGTGAACAAAACCGGGTAGTTGCCCTTGTTTGAATAACTTCCCGACCTCTTCTTCAAAGCGTCGAATACGCATAATCCGTGTATATATATCTAAAACCACATCTACTGGAATATCTTGATGATTCATAAAATTCCCTTTAAGTTACAAGTGCTTCTGCCGTTAATGTCAGTGTTTTTGTAGCAGTGATGATTTGATCAATCTCGATACATTCATCGACCATCGGCCAAATTGGAATAAAGCCGGGTCCATACTCAACACAAGTAATGCCAACGCCTTTAAAGTGACAGGTATCTGCGGTCGCCCCGATACGATGACCTGCGCCGACAATTGGCTTTGCTCCTGCGATTTTTGTATGTGCTTGAATCAATTCTGCGACAACAGGCGAATCAACAGGTGTTGCATTGCGTGCAGGCATATTGGGTTGCTGCTCACTGAGCGGGATAATCAATTCGTACTCAAAGTCTGGATCAGATGCTTTTATTCTCTCTAATCGTGCGGTCATATCTTCCCGTACACTGTCTTCCGTCATTCCGGGAATAATTCGCAAGTCAAAGCTAATCGTCGTCACATTTTGATAGTGTTCGATATTGCGAATTGCCATGGACGGAAATCCGGGGATGAGATCATGTGGTACATAGCGCAACCACCCGCCATCTTGCTGACGTGGAATTTGCACATAGGATGGGCTAAAGGCTTCAATTACTTGTGTAATTTTTTCAATCGAGTTGATGTAGGGGACACGATGCTTGAATTCGCCTAGTACGCGTACTTTACCCTGCACGTATCCGACGGAAATAACTCCGACATCCAGGTTGCCGGCTTCTGTCACAATACAGTAATCAGGTCGGTAGCCTTGCTCAATTAAATGCAGTGCACCAACACCACCTCCGGTTTCAGCGACAACACAAGCAACAATTAAATCACCCTTGAGTGGCTTACCCGAGCGGCGTATTGCCTCCGCGGCCATCATGATAGATGCGACACCAGCTTTCATATTGATTGCACCGAGGCCGTAAATTTTTCCGTCCGCAATCTCTGCACCAAACGGATCATATTGCCACTCGTCTTTGCGGAACACATCACCATTCCAATCACTGGTGTCTGTGTGACCACATAACATCAATGATGGACCTGTCCCATCGCCTTTCAGTGTTCCAATCGCTTGATGTGTTACACGTCCATCACGTAGAGGGACTTCTTGGAGATCAACGTCAAAACCACGCTCTGTCATCCAGCCTGCAATCCAATGACCGACTTCAGACTCATTCCACAAAAATGATGGTATACGGATGAGATTCTGAGTAAGTTCAATGGGTTCGGCATCTTGAAGATGCTCCAAAATATCAGACATTAATCGCCCTCGTCCACAACTGCCCACACATCAAAACCGACCTGTGCACCGCCCCATAATTCCTTCACACCAATCGTGTTGCGGGATGGGTAAGGTTCCGAAAAATATTCACGATAGATTTCGTCCATATCAGCGAATCTATTGATGTTGGTTAA
>JANQRM010000189.1 GCA_028284565.1 Anaerolineae bacterium
CAATTCTTCTATGCGCTCAACAATTGGGCAGGTCACTTTGCCTCATCATTACGACTCGAAGTCCTCCTCGCAGGCATTGTTCTCATCTCCGTTGGTTTACTCACGGCGACTCCCATCCCCGAACCCGAATTCACCCAAGCCGATATCGAAATCCCCACAGCCGAACAAACTGTCGGCAACTTCACTGTCTCCAGTTCGGTCATTCCCGGCGGACCCGGCGTGAACACCTACGATACCGTCGTCACGCGAAATGGCGAACCTGCATCTAGCTTGACCGTCTATCTACAAGTGGTGAATCCCATCGACGATGTAAGAGGCGATTGGCACTTGGCAGAGGAAGTCGATACGGGATTGTATGTCACGGCAGGCGACGAAATCGACGCAGAGGGGACGTGGTGGACGCTCGTCGATGTCATTGATACCAACGGTTTTCCTACACGCATTGCTTACCAATGGGATATCACGGACGAAGCCTCTGTCTTATTCAGCAAGGACCCCACACTGCTCAACTATCTTGCAATGATTTTGGTGGGAATCGTCCTTGTACTCCTAATCAAACCCCTCGCCCAACGCATCCTTCCCATGCTCGATTTGTCGTTGTTGAACGCACTGATTGGTGTGGGCATAACCGTCATTGCAATGGGCATGATGGTTCTAGGTAGCCAACTCATTGACGAGCAACAACGACTCTACGAAGAGACACTCTCTCCACCCCCAACCGTTCTGAATACAGTCTTACCCGATGCCGACTCCCTCAATCGCGGACGCACCTTATACAACGAACATTGTGTGATTTGGCAAGACGATGGAGACACCTTCCGCGCGATACGTGACCGTCTCCATCTCACACGGGATGATTTCTTGTATGACGCGGTTGTGAATGGTTGGCGCGATTTGCCTCCCTGTGGCGCGTCGCTAACGATTGAAGACCGCTGGGATGTAGTGAATTATTTCCGCACCTTTGAGCGTCGGGACTGATAATATTGACAAAAAACTAACAGATCCTTTAGCTCATATTCAATGATATAGGTTTATAATAAACTCGCTTCACTTAAAGATTTTGAGGTTAACATGCCAGTCACACATTTTTGGGATAATCCAGAACAGACCATTTACGTTATCCAATGTGATGGACGTTGGACATGGGATGACTTTACTCAAGCTGTACTCGAAACCTTCTCAATCATTGGTAGTGTGGAACATTCAGTTGATTTCGTCCTCTGGTTTTGCTCCCAACTCCCACCCGGTAATGCCTTCGCCAATCTCAAAGTCGCAGGACATAATCAACCGCAAAACCTCTATCGGAGCGTCATGGTTTCGCCATTGCCCCGCTTTCTACAGACCATTGTGGGGACAGTCGATAAAATTGAAAAATGGGATGGTCCCGACTTTTTTATGGATGTCGAGGAAGCTCGCACATGGTTAACCGAACAACAAATGACAGATAAAGTCAATCTTTAGCTTGGCGAACCTGTTCTTCCACTAAACTAGAGTTATACCGGAAATTATGTTTGGCGAATCGTGCCTATTCAACACCACTGGGATAATCAGGGACAAACCACCTATTGCCTAAGTTGCGATGGTGATTGGGCATGGAGCGACTTTCGAGATGCGCTAAAACCAGCTTTTAAGGCAATTACACTAGTTGAGCATCAAGTCGATTTCATTATTTGGTTCAAATCACGACTTCCCAAGGGCAACACCATTCAGAGTTTCCGTCGCGCAGGCACAGACCAACCCCCGAATATTTACCGCACCGTCATTGTCGCCACCGACCTGAGCTTTGTTGAAAAACTCGCCCGCTTTATCAACCAGATGGAAGGCTGGAAAGGCCCAGACTTCTTTCATGATATCGACGAAGCCCGCAACTGGCTCACCGAACAACAAGCCAACTCGTTAGATTCTCTTTAGGTTTTGACTCCATACACATGCTAGACTCAGAGGCACAATTGGTTAGGTATTGGGTGATGGTATGGGTATTTATCATGGTTGGGATAATTCCCAACAAACGACCTACTGTATGTGCTGTGAAGCGGACTGGTCATGGGCAGATTTCCGAGCAAATCTGAAAGCAGTGTTTACAGAAGTTGCCTGCGCACCTCACTGCGTCGATTTTATCCTTTGGTTTAACTCCTATCTCCCCAAAGGCAACACCATTTCAAGTTATCGACGCGCCGGTAGTGACCAACCTGGTAACATCTACCGCACCGTCATCGTGGCTTGCGATTTCCCCTTTGTGAATAAACTGACTCGCTTCATCAATCATATCGAAGGTTGGGACGGACCCGAACTCTTCGACTCTATCGACGAAGCACGCGACTGGCTCGTTGTTCAACAAATGCAAATGCTTGATGGTTGTATCTCAACGTTGCGTTAGGCAAATAAGGTCACGACATCCTTGCGGAAACCACGATAATAAGCAGCACCCCACGTCGGGGTCGATTCGTAGTGATAGATGCGACTCTCAGCCAGACCATATATCACCGGATACTCAAAAGATGACCAGTGCTTGGGTGCATAACTATGTCGAATAAACTGGCTCACTTTATCTGGCACTTCCTCCGCAACCACAAGCGGGAAGGCAACCACCGCATTCCCAAAACCTCTGGGTAAGAAGAACTTATTATCCATCGCAATCTTGAAGGCACTACTACTAAAGTCTTGGAGTTTGCCAGTGGTTAACTCACCCTCGATACAAGTAGCGACACAGAAACGGTCTACAATGCTGAACTTGGTCAACTCGAAACTGCGCTTGCGATAGACCCACGGTGCGTTAGGTTCTTCCGATAATTTTTGATAACCCTCGCTTTGCCAGACTTTCGTACGGTCTTTCAAATAGGCTTCGCAAGCATCTTGTCCCATGGTATTTCCTCAATCTGTTCAATATCTAGTCATCGCCATTTTGTATCTCACGCGACATAAACACCCGCGTCCCATGTCCCTCGACTTCATAGGGTTCACCACTCACGACAAAGCCCATCTTCTCATAAAAACCAACCACATCAGGACGCGCATTAAACCACAGATAGTTCCCGCCCATCTGATAGATAGTGTCCATACAGGCTTGCAGGGCTAGCTTGCCATATCCCTGCCCACGCACGTCCGGCTCCGTCGCCATCCCACGCAAACGCCATGCTTGTTTATTCGTTTGCTCAGGCGGTGCTTCATGGAAAACCGAGGCAATGCCAATCAATTGCCCATTCTTAATCACACCTGCATGGAAAGTCTCTTCGTCATCATCCAAGGGATAGACTGACTTTTCTGGCGGTTCGTCAGGACGCATGATTCGTTGGCGGAGTGGGCGCGCTTCCTCTGCTGTAATCGCTTTCACCGTGACATATTCCGGTCCCGCCACAGCAATCACCAAAGCATCAGGGTTAATGTAGTTCTTCACCGCATTCTGTAAATCTGCTTGAGAATAGCCATAGATAATGTCACGATAATCGGCGAGGAAGTCCAAGCCCAAGTTATACGTTTCCATCACGAGGATATTCGATGCAATCCCCTCATTGCTTTCTAGACGTAAGGGCAAGCGTCCGGTGAAATACGACTGATTATCACTCAAATCATCATCACTCACGGCTTCATCGGCGAGGGTCTGTAATTCTTCAATCGCACTATCAATTGCCAATTCCACATTCGCCGGATTCACACCAGCAATCACACTCCACGCATTCGGACCATGCCCACCACCCACACGGCTATAGGCATAATAGGCGAGACCTTTTTCCTCACGGATGTTATTTCCCAAGCGTCCCATCATGCCAAACTGACCCAAGATACTATTCGCTAAGGTCGCGGGGTAATAATCTGCATCATAGCGTGAGGGTCCATATGTGCCGATGGCTATGTCGGATTGTGTTTTGCCAGGCACATGCACAAAGACACGTTTTGTTTCCTTCAAGTCTGTTACAGGGGGCAAATCAGGTTCATCCGGCTGTGCAAGATTCTCCCAATCGCCAAACTTCTCCTCGACCCATTCCAATACATCATCGGCTTGCACGGCTCCAACCACAACTAATACCATACCTTGTGGACCATAATGCTTGGCGTTGAAGACGCGAATATCATCCAAAGTCACCGATGAGAGCGTCTCTGGATTACCCCATGTGCCATAGTGATAAGGATGAGTGTCAGGATACAGAGCCTCACGCATGGCTTTCCCAGCACGATACCGCGTATCCTGTTCACTATACTGTAACCATGTCAGCATCTCCCCGCGCAGACGTTCCACTTGATCTTGTGGAAAACTCGGACGACGTAAGGTATCACTCAAAATGTCGAGAACGATTGGTAAATCTTCTGCCAACGACTTCCCATTGAAACCTACCCGATGATGCCCAGCGTGATAGCCTAATTCGGCGGCGATGTCTTCCAATTCCGTATGCAAGCTATCGAAATCCCGTGAGGTCGTCCCACGCATCAATGAACTAGCTGTGATGGTCGCCAGTCCATTTTTATCTGGTGTTTCATACAGACTCCCCGCGCGCAGTGATCCTGTCACGACAACCGATTGCACAGCTGGATTCTCATAAACAAGTACTGTGATGCCATTGGATAGAGTCTCACGGACGATATTCGCTGTGTTGGGGATGGAGTAGTTGAGTTTCGCCACCATTGTTACGCCTCCTCTAGGCTTGTGGGAATAAGATGTCCCACCACCCGATTCTGACGTGTCAGATATTGTCCCGCCACCCTTTGCACATCCTCGGCTGTCACGGTTTCCAGACGACTCACATAATGATCAAACCAATCGTAATCACCCAAAATTGCCGAGCGTGCCAACCAATAGGCTTGGTTACTCATGCTTTCTGTTTCATAAGCAAAGTTGGCTCGTGCCTGCTTCTTCGCCCGTTGTAATTCGTAATCACTCACGCCACTGCGGATAATATTGTCAATCTCTTGGAACAACACATTTTCAGCTTCCTGTGGGGTGCGTCCATCCCTTAACGTTATCGTAAATGTATACAGATAGGGGTCAATCGTCGCCGAAATCCCCGCACCAACTGATGCGGCAATCTCACTCTTCACTAAGGCTCGATACAAGCGACTTGTCTTCGAGACTCCACTCAAGCCAACGAGGATGCTATCCAAGATTTCCAGCATGAACCAATCATCATGCGTTGCAGGTGGTACATGGTAAGCCACTTGCAAAAATGCCGTATTGCCCGGACGCTCCACACACACTCGCCGTTCGCCTTGTTGCGGGGGTTCCGGACGTGCAAACAGTTCGGGTGCATCGCCTGCGGGTAACATTCCATAAATCTCTTCGATTTTTCCCAGCATCTCTTTCGTTTCGAAGTCACCGACGGCAACCAGTGTGGCATTGCTCGGACGATAATATTGCTCATAGTGGTTATACAGGTCATCACGGCTGATGCTCCGTAGGTCTGCCATATCCCCCAAAATCTCATGATGATAACCATGCACCCGAAACGCCGCCCCATGCACCTCTTCCCCCAGCCAGAATAGGGGTTTGTTCTCCGCACCTTGTCGCTCAGAGATAATCACGGTGCGTTCGGATTCGGTCTCATCGGGGTCAAATTGCGCGTTCATCATGCGGTCGGCTTCCGCTTGCATCGGAATGTCAATCTTATTCGCAGGGACCGTCTCGTAATACATAGTGTAGTCCCATGAAGTAAAGGCATTCCATTGTCCACCCGAACGGTCAATCTCACGGTCTAAAACTCCCGCGGGAAATTTATCCGTCCCCTTAAACATCATATGCTCGACCCAATGCGAAATACCCGTTTTGCCTGTCGGTTCATTTCGGCTACCAATGCGATAAGCAACCCACCAGCTAATGACTGGAGCGGTATGTACTTCTTTCAGGATGACCGTCAGCCCATTATCAAGGGTCGTGCGAGTAACATGATTCTTCACAGAGTTATCCTTCTAATTAAGCGATATGCTAAGGGGTGGCGTAGTCAGATAAATTTAGAAGACGACAACCAGCGGGGTAAACGCGAAAGATACGCAACACAGCCTTCGTCCTCTAAAGAGGGGAAAACGCACAACCTCCAACATCCGTCATATTTGAATTGGCGGATTATACCATAGAGGACGCGCTAGTTTGAGGCAGGCTTACCTATTGAGCAAATGAAGGTTCTCGCTATACTTGTCACAAATTAAGGATTTAGATTGCACACATCGTTTCGCTAGCGATGGGTTTGACTAAAAGGAGTCCCTGACGTGCATGATGAAAACTTATTGTCAGTGATAGCGGTGGTCATCGGGCTAGGGACTATCGCGCAATGGCTGGCATGGCGACTCAAATTGCCGTCGATTTTACTTCTGCTTTCATTTGGTATCCTCGCAGGTCCCGTTTTCCATTTCATTGACACCGACGCACTCTTAGGCGACACGCTCTTTCCCTTCGTCTCCGCATCCGTAGCAATTATCCTCTTTGAAGGGGGGCTATCCCTTCGCTTATCCGACCTCCGCGAGATTGGTCGCGTATTCAATTTCTTAATTACAACCGGTGTATTGGTCACTTGGGCGTTATCCTCCATTGCTGGAATATTCTTTCTCGGCTTGAGCGTCCAGATGGCAATCCTCTTGGGTGCAGTGCTTATCGTGACAGGACCCACCGTCGTTATTCCTTTGCTCAACCAAATTCGCCCAAAACAACGGGTCAGCACCCTCTTGCGCTGGGAAGGCATCGTCATAGACCCTGTTGGCGCAGTGATTGCCGTGCTGGTTTTTGAGCAAGTTATCGCACCCGACCTCCAAATCGGTACAGTCGTCACCGGGCTTATCCTCACCCTCATTATTGGCTTTAGCTTGGGGTGGTTCTCTGCCTATATCATTATCGAAGCCCTGCGTCGCTATTGGATACCCGAAAAGCTACATAACCCCGTGGTACTCATGGTCGTCATTGTTGCCTTTGCGCTCTCTAACATGCTTCAACCAGAGAGTGGCTTGCTCACAGCCACACTCATGGGAATCTTCATGGCGAATCAAGATCGCTTTGATGTCTTGCACATTGTCGAATTTAAAGAAACACTCCAAGTTCTCTTGATTTCGACTCTCTTCATTCTGCTGGGTGCGCGCTTAGATTTGGACACCTTCAGCCAAATCGGGACACCCGTAATTGTGTTCATCGCCGGACTCATCTTAGTCGTGCGTCCCTTAGCAGTATTCGTCGCATCATGGCAATCCAATCTAACGACGAAAGAAAAGCTATTTATCTCATGGATGGCTCCGCGCGGGATTGTCGCGGCATCCGTGGCATCCGTCTTTGCCCTCGAATTAATTGAACGGGATATCCCCGATGCAGAAAAACTCGTCCCACTGACCTTCGCGGTCATTATCTCAACGGTGGCAATTTATGGCTTAACGGCAGGACGAGTTGCCAAACGGCTCGGCTTAGTCCAAGAGAATCCACAAGGCGTTCTCATTGCGGGCGGTCATACATGGGCGCGCATCATCGCCGCCAAATTACAAGACCTTGGCTTCAAAGTCATCCTCACTGATACCAATGCTCATAATATTGACAAAGCAAGAGAAGTCAGCATTCTCTCCTATCATGGGAATATTCTCACTGAAACGCTCGTCGAAGAAATCAACCTCAACGGCATCGGGAGCTTACTCGCTTTGACTTCCAACGATGAAGTCAATTCGCTAGCTTGCCTCCGCCTCAAAGAGATTTTTGGTGCGCGCGAAGTCTTCCAATTACCCGCAGAACACAGCCCCAACGAGCAATTCGCGATGCGCTATGGTGGGCGTACGCTCTTCGGTGAAGAAATCACCTATGAATACTTGGGCTTACGCTTTAGCACAGGCGCAAGTCTCTTTGAACTCGAATGTCAAAGTGCTGACACCTTTGCTTCTAAGCGTCATCTCATTGTCCCCATGTTTTTGATTCGGGGTAGTGACCTCATCATGTGGACAATGGAAAATCCCCCTCAAATACAAGCCAAAGATCGCCTCATTGGGTTGATCGACAAAGCCGACGAGAATGAATTCGTCACCAAAGACCAATTGACGACCACACTAGACCGTCGCCAAATCACCGAAGAACTATCCGCTGAAGTCATCGAAGAGGTCAAAGCCAAAGCTAATGGTGAGCCAGACAACCAAATCGAGGAAATCAAAAAGCTAACCCAATAAGGAGTAATACAGCAAGTCAACCTTTAGCATTTAGGGAAAACATAAAAGTTATCTACACTTTCAACTTTTTACTTTATCCTTTTCACTAACCTACTCAGTTCCCGTTTAACTAAGCTCTACACCCACCGAATATACATCTCGCTTCTTCCAACCGGACGCTTTCGCCACGATCTTCGCTGCACGGGACAAAGAATCCCCTGCATCCAATTGCTCACGGAGGGCTTCTTCCACTTCAACTTCGCTCCATACTGCATCTGTCTCCTTACCTCCAGCGATGACCAACGTCACCTCACCGCGCGGATTCTCCTTTGAAAAGTTATCCAGCGCATCCTGTGCCGACCCACGATAGAACTCCTCAAACATCTTTGTCATCTCCCTAGCCACACACACCTGCCGGTTGCCCAGTATATCTAGAATCAGTTTCAGCGTATCCGTCAGCCGATAGGGACTCTCATACAAGACCAGTGTTCGGGGTTCATCTCGCAAATCTTCAAATAACTCCCGTTGTGTTTTCGGACGCTTCGGCAAAAACCCCACATACACAAAACCATCTGTCGGCAAGCCCGATGCCACCAATGCGGGAATTACCGCATTTGCACCCGGCACAGGCACAATGGGAATCTCATTACGAATCGCTTCTTGAATCAACTCATAGCCGGGGTCAGAGATTCCCGGTGTCCCTGCATCCGAAACCAGCGCAACATCCCCCTGACTCAGCGCATTAAAAATCGTATCGAGCTTCTTCAGCTTGTTATGCTCATGATAACTTGTCATCGGGGTTTGGATTTCATAGTGATTGAGCAGGACGCGGGTGGTACGAGTGTCTTCTGCCGCAATCAACACCGCTTCTTTGAGGATACGCAAGGCACGAAAGGTCATATCTTCTAAATTGCCAATCGGCGTGGCGACAATATACAACGTAGACATAGATACACCTTTCGATTTGGTAGATAACAGAATTTAGATTTCAGACTTCAGGATTTGGAATACGGATTTCACCTTTCCACATTTTTATAAAACGGAAAAGTAGTCTAAAGTGTTTCAATAAACCACTTCATTCTCAGCACTTAGCCCTTAGTCCTTCTTTCCCAAAGCGTAGGGCAATCGTCCCCTTCAAAACGCATCGAACAGTGTTATCATTCCGCAAGATTTGTCCGATAACAAGAAGCAATATAGCAAAAAGTGAGAAGAACCCCAATGAAGAAAACCCTATTGCTGATATGGATATTGATCATGAGTGCTGTGCCACTCATCGCACAAACCGACGAGACACTCGGTTACGACCCCACCGCTTGCGCCGATTGGCAGAATATCTCTCAAGCCTGTCTCGATATGATGGAAGCCTATCCCGAACCGACTTACCTAGAAGACCTTCAACAAGACCGCGTGTCTCTCAATACGTATAGCTTTTGGCGTGTGGGACCCGAAGCAGTCAATCTCTACGATGGTCCCGGTGGCAATGTCATTGGGCAAATTCCAGCGGGATTCAATTTCATCAATGCTGTCAATAGCGATGTCGAAGGCTGGCTTCAGCGCGAAGGGGGCGAATGGGTCTCGCGTGCCGATGCGACCTTTGTGGAAGCCTCTCAGTTCACAGGCGTGCGTCTCCCTGAAGGTTGGGAACATCCCTTCGCATGGGTACTCGACCAAACCGGAATCTATGCGTCCACCTCCCCTGGCGGACCCTCCACCTCCGAAAGCGGACTCGTGCCTCTGCACCATCAACGCTTTAATATCTTTGCCCAAGAAGAAGATAGCGAAGGCTGGTTATGGTATATGGTAGGACCCAACCAATGGGTCAAGCAAATCTATCTCTCCGTGATTCAACCTGCAGAACGTCCCGATGATGTTGAAGGGCGTTGGGTCGCAATTGATTTATTCGAGCAATCCCTCATTGCCTATGAAGAAGACACCCCTGTCTTTGCCACGCTTGTCTCGAGTGGCTTACCCCAATGGGAAACCAATGAAGGGGTCTTTGAGATTTGGGCGCGCCTAGAACGCGATGCCATGTCCGGTGCAACGGGCGCACCCGATGCCTACGCCCTGCAAAGTGTACCATGGACGATGTATTTTGATGGCGACATCAGTCTACATGGGACCTACTGGCATAAGGACTTCGGTTACCGTCGCAGTCATGGCTGTGTCAATCTCAGCATTAGCGATGCCAAATTTATCTTCGATTGGACACGCCAAACCGAACCCGATGCAGAGGGCAACATCGTCAATTATGTCTACGTCTTCAGCTCTGACGAATACCGCTAACCCACAACAAATATCTGAAAGATAGCGTCAAATGTAAGGGCGGACAGCTGTCCGCCCAATCCATACTTTAGCTTTATCGTACATTGAAACCCAAAAAGGATGCAGAGTTGATTCCACATCCTTCGCTATTCTGCTGATTATGCTTGAGGCTTAGTCATCCTCGATTACCATATCCTCACAGGTGATACCATCATCGTCAGAGACCCAGCCATTGGGGCATTGTATCCATGCGATTTCGATGTCAGTATCGTCCATTTCGTAGCGAGTCCCGTCACCGGAATCACTTTCAACAACTTTGATTTGCCCATAGCAATCGGGCGGGAAGAACTCGTCGAGGTCATCAATCCCATTGTCATTGCAATCCGATGCTGTGTTGTTAGTTTCCACAGCTTTGTCTTGTCCGTAGCATGGTGGCGGTAGAAATTCTTCCAAGTCTTCGATGCCATTATCATTGCAATCCGATTCGAGTCGTGGAGTGTTCCCTGTGCCGATTGTCATATCTTGAACATGACTCTGACCATCCCCAACTGAGACATCACAGCCCGATGATAGCAAGACCGTCGCCGACGCATAGCTGATTTCGCCTGTGCTATTTTCGTAGCTTGTCAACACATACCATTGCTGAGCTTCTTTGATGATATAGCCATCCGAAAGGTAGACTACGCCTTGAAAGAGCTGACCGAGAATGGGCGCAACAGCTTCGGGGTCACGGCGCACGTTGACCTTGAAATCACCAGCAGGGGTCACATAGCAACCATCAGGTGGGAAGCTAGGTGGGTCAAAGGGAAGTGGCACATCATTCGGGTCGGGTACATCATTGGGGTCGGGATGGTCAGAAGGTGTTGATTCAGGGCAACCGCCATTCCAAATCGGTCCACCGTCTTTGGGACAACCATCATCTACATCAGAAACCCCATCCCCATCACGGTCATCCGATTCAGGTTCGTCGGGTGTTGGATTGTCGGGAATATCCGTATTGGGTGGGTCATTGGGCAGTGGACAGCCATTGTTTGATGCCACACCGCGTTGGTTAGGACAGTAATCCAGTGTATCGGGGACACCATCACCGTCGCCGTCATTTTGTGCGAGAGCTGTCGTCGCGCCCATAACAATGAGCAAGACAGACAAGAGTATGGATAAAGTCTTCATGTTGCTAATCCTCCAAGATTAGGTTGTGAAATGAGTTGTGCAGGTGATGTTCACACTCTGCGTTAATGATGCGTGTCGAAAAGACACAAATGTCACTTTAAGCAGAAATCGCCTATTAAGTGCCTATTTCACGCTTCAACTGGAGAAAAGGGCTAAATTTTTATAGGTCTTTTTCATTTCATATCGTTTTCTTTATCTGTGATGTCGCCTGTCGCATAAATTTCCGTCATGCTGTAAGCTAGATGCCGGTTAGTCAATAGACAAGAAGGATGGGTTCAATGCGTCATGCAATCGGGATAGTGTTACTGCTGATTGGGTTGATAGTCATGCCGGCTCAAGCTCAGGATTCGACGATAGCAGAATTGGTTATTCAATCCGCCAATGCACCAGAGCCACAATTTACCTTCCTCCAAACCGCTATCCAAGCGACTGGCTTAACCCAGTTCTTTGGCAATTCCGATTCCCAGCTGACCGTTTTCGCACCCACAGATGATGCTTTTACTGACCTTCCAGCCGGAGTCCTCGATTTGATTCTTGCTGATCAAACGCTTCTGACCCGTGTGTTGACCTATCACGTTACACAGGGCGCATTGACATCCGATACGCTGAATCCCAGTGTCATCATTAGTGAAGAACGCACCACACCTGATGCAACCCCACTTGGCACACCCCTCACCATCGACATCATGGACGACGGCATGCTCATTATCAACGAAGCGGGCTTTGTGCAGTTCGATATTCTCGCCAGCAATGGGGTCGTTCACGCCATCGACACGCTCTTGCTCCCGCCTGACATCGCCGATGCACTTGTAGATGCCACCGCCGGAACGCGCATTCGTTTTGCCCATTTTTCACCCGATGCTGGCGCAGTGGATATCTTTATCAACGGTGAACTCACTCGCATACAGAACCTCGCTTTCCCCGAAGTCACCGACTGGATGCCACGCTCAGCGGAACTGGTAACGATTGCCATTGCCCCCGCAGGGAGTTCGATTACTGAGACCGTCATCGGACCGATTGAAGTCAACTTGCCCATCAGTGGCTGGACGACGATTGCCGTGGTTGGTTCGGCGACGACTGGCACACTGACTGCTTCCGTTTTGCCTGAAGACCACACGATCACTCCAAATGGCTCTGGGCGTATTGGCATCTTCAACGCCATTGAGGATGGACCCGCGATTGATGTGCGCTCGGATGCCACCTTCTTCGTCGCGCAGTTGGGTTATCCCGGTGCATTTGGGAACAACGATGGCTTCTTTGAGGTCGGAGTCATCGAAGAGACCTACAATCTGAATATCAACGCCACAGGCACAGGGACGACACTCATCAGCCTGCCCAACACACGACTGCCTGCCAATACCTACACCTTCATCGCGGCAGTCGGCACACCCGATAACCCGCAAGCCATCGTGATTGACACGCGCTTATCCCCCCAAGCACTAGCCACTGAACTCGGTGGCAACTCCATCGCAGGCATTGTCCTTGCCTCAGCCACCAGCGAACCACCCCAATTCACCTTGCTCCTCTCAGCATTGCAAGCAAGTGAGGAGTCGTGGAATTTACTGGCGAACCCTTTTGAGCAAGTGACCGTCTTCGCACCGACGGATACTGCCTTTGTCGACGTCATCCGCCAATTGGAGATGACTCCCGCGGATGTGCTGGCTATGACGGAGCTGTTGGATGCCACGCTGGGTTACCATGTGGTGCGTGGTGCATTCCCAGCCGAGACCCTTACCGCCTTCGATGGTATCCCCTTGACCACCTTGCAGGGTGAGACGATTAGCATCACGCTGACGGAGGAGGGCGTTCTGCTGAATGACACCGTGCGCGTGGTGCAGACGGATGTCTTTGCGGACAATGGCGTGATTCATGTGATTGATTCCGTGCTGGTGCCACAAGCGGTCGTCCAGACGTTGGGGCAATAAGTTGCGACAACTCTCGCTGATACTTGCCCTGATACTGACTGCCTGTGGGACGGCGCAGACCCCAATAGCGACCCATCCGCCGCCAACGGAAACGGCAACGACTGCGCCCACCTCGACCCCAACCGAAGAGGCGACCCCACGCCCGACCCTCACACCGATGGACACAAGCGACCTGCCCGCCATCGAACTGTTGGGAGCATTCCCCGACACCTGCACAAATGAAGTTGCCTTTGGTGATGTGCTGGGTTTCCGTGTGATGTACTATCAGACGACCACCGCCAACTTTGTGAGTGCCGAATTGCGTGACCCCGATGGAAATGTCATCGGCAGGGTGAATTCGAGTGCGGAGAACCGCGATGACGAGGGCAATTGGGGTCTGTATCCTCATGCTTATGACCTGCCTGACAATGCGCCCATCACGCTGGAGATTGCCGTCCATATAGGGGAAGATGTGGAAAGTCCCGTGAGCAGTCGCACGTCGATGACCTACGATTGCACGACGGGGGAGACGCTTAATTTGAGCTTTGAGCGTGTGAGTGAATAAGCAAAAATGGCGGTGGTAACTTTCTAACGGGAGCAACGAAGCGAGAAACTGTGACGCATTTCCCAGCCAACAAAGCGGATTTTGCGCTTGAGGGGCGATGGAATGGGTTCGGGCGTGAGGGAGGGTGATGGCGCGCAAGATGAATGCCTTGTGATAAAACATCCGTTCTGCATCAGTGTATCACAACATGCGCTCCCTATGTGATGCATGTGGCTATGCATTTGCATCCGCCCTGTAGCGGTTTTTCTCCCCCCTCTAAATCTCCTCCCATTTGCGGGCGTAGACACTCCGCTTCCATGAGGGGAGACTTGTCTGTGTATCGAATCTCCCGCCATTTGCGGGCGGAGGTCGCCAAGAGACTGACCTTTGATGGCATAGATACTCACCTTCGACACCCCGCTTCAGTAGGGGAGACTTTCAATCCTCATCCTCGCCCAGCTCCAGTAAGACTTCACCGATGCGTTCCAACACGGCATCAAGTTCACGCAAGACCTCTTCATTACGAAAGCGCAACACTCGAAAACCCATGCTGTCTAAGTAGGCTTCGCGTAATTCATCATAATCTTGTTGATCGGGTTCATCATGCACACTGACTGCCATCCACTTCAATGACAAGACGATGGGTTGGCGAATAAAAATCGACGATGAAGCGGTCAATGGGTTGCTGTCGGCGGAATTTGACCCCCATGACTTGTTTTCTGCGGAGGCGTTGCCAGAGCTTGTCTTCGGCGGAGGTGGGAGCATGTCGCATTTCACGGGCATAGGATTTAAGGCGTTCCCAGATGTCGGCGGTGGTGCGGGTGGGGAGGAATTTTCGATTATCGCGTGATTGGGATTTTTTGCTGGGCATTTTTATCCCCCTCTAAATCTCCCCCACTTCGTAGGGGAGACTTTTCTGCTGGTTGATTTACCGGTATATCATAAAATAATCAACCAAATTGAAGCAAGCCGACTCCCCTCCCTAAGTATTGGGGAGGGGTTGGGGGAGGGGATAAAATAACTCAACCTCACGAATCATATCGTGCTTGTCATCGTTCAGCATTGCTATTTCTATCCCCCTCTACCGCGCGTAGACACTGCGGCTCATCTCCCCCCATTTCATGAGGGGAGACTTGTCTCTGCCCGTTCCAGATTGAGTGCCAGCAGATGACTCAACATGGCTTCTTCATCGTCCAAAATAGCATAGTCCCAGCCATAGGCATCACAGACGGCATGGTCAAGCGCGGTATGCAGTTCATCTAGACGGGGCGCGAAGTCGTTGGCATCGGGCTTGGTTCGCATCGTATCTTGTCCGCGAAAGACAGCGAGTGCATTGTAGAGGTTGGTGAGGGTGCGGTCTTTGTATTTCTTTCCCCCCTCTAAATCTCCCCCCATTTCATGAGGGGAGACTTCGGGGAATTGCCACGCATGGCGTTCTTCGTGGAGTTGCTTGGCGGCTTGGGCGATGGCGTGATAGGCAGACGAGTCCGTATCCTCTGCACCGGGCGACCACGGGAATGGAAAGGTTTCAAACGTGGTGGTGGGTGTATAACGAGGGTCGTTGCCTTTACCCAACCACGTCCCCATCCTGAGGGACCAGACCTCGTGCAAGCGCGAATGCAACACGCCGAAGAAGTAATCATCATCACGGGCGAAGACGTAAGTACCATCATCAGCTATGGTTCCTTCTTGCACCCAAACAAAAATTCGGAATTTCGAGACACGCGGAGTAGCTATGAAACGGGGTAATCCCGCAATAGCTTCACGCATTTGTGTTCCTAATGCGGCATGTAACCACCAGTATTTTGCCCGACTTGCCATATTGTTATTTCGTCGCACAGGATAAACATGCGTTTTTACATATTCATATGGAGCCTCATAGAGTCGTGCATTACTTTCATTCTTGTCTATTCCAAAGTCAATTATCCAAGTCTTTTTAGTTTTTCGACCAACTAGCGCACTACCATTTACCCAAGGTTTTACAACATCGCGATTGGAGCGTAGACTCAGATTACTTTCATCAATGAGTAATTTTGCTTGTTCAGGTGTAATGTCAAACGCTCCTCCTTTTTTCGTTCCCCCAAACGTAATATCTGCATTCTCAGCAAGTTGATACGCCTTCGTTATATCTATCGAGCCTGTTAAATCAGAGTTTATCTTGTTAGTGGGATTTCCATCTAAGAATTTTTCACTTTCCGAACCATCATCGAAGCCAACCATAGACACCCGTACAGCCGCGCCGTCTAATATCCATTCCCGATCTGACCAAGCCATAAAGATGTCACCCGTGTCTTTGATGCGTTTGAGGACTTCTCGATTGGCTCCCCCGCGAATGGAATTGGTGGATAATAAGCCTGCACGTTTGGCTTTGCCATTCTTGATTTGTTGTCGCGCCTGCTCATACCAATAACAAACTAAATCTGCAAATCCCGGCACTCTGCCATCGTAGAAGTCGGTCAATGTTTCATAATAGTCATCGCCTAATTCACCCCGAATCTTGCTTCCTCCTAAAAAGGGTGGATTGCCAACGATAACATCGACTGCTTGCCATTCGGGTTCGATTGGGTTGTTATTTTCGTCAAACGCGAGGATGGCATCTTTGCAGAGGATGTTGTCGTGCAGGGTTTCCAAAATCGGCTCGCGGAAGGCTTGGCTATAGCCGTTGTTCTTGCGCCATTGAATGTAGCCAATCCAGACGACGATGGTGGCGAGGGCGTGGGCAATCGGGTTGATTTCAATCCCAAACATCTGGCGGGGATGCACTTCGGGGAAAGGTCGCTCTAGTCCCTGCCACAATTCATGATTGA
>JANQRM010000197.1 GCA_028284565.1 Anaerolineae bacterium
GGTTTAGCTGACATATTCAACTTTCTTTAGTTCGTTGTCTACATATCATACCAGACAGATGTCCGCTGGAGAAGAGTGCCATATGTTATACTCGAACAAAGTACTGGAACGCACCTATTATGAGAGACATGACGAATCCCCTAGAACGTCGTAATGTCGAATTGACCATCTTGAATCGCATTGCCGAAGCATTGAATTATGAGGTGGATTTACCGCGCGCTTTGCAATCTGCACTCGAAAATATTGTGAAGCTGTTTGATTTGAATACAGGCTGGATTTATTTGCTGGAGCCAGATACTGAGAAATATTATGTTGCAGCGACATTGCACTTGCCCCCTGCCCTTGCCAATCATCCACGACGCTTAGGTGGGACGTGTTATTGCTTGGATACCTATCGTGATGGGGATATGGACGGAGCGGCAAATATTAATGCGATTACCTGTTCACGTCTAAAAGACTTGAAGGAAGGTACAGAAGGCTTGCGGTATCATGCGAGTATTCCGCTGTATACGCAAACCCAGCAATTAGGGGTTCTCAATGTTGCCAGTACGGATTGGCGAGAAATTGCGGATGATGATTTACGCTTGCTGCACACTGTTGGGGATTTACTGAGCATCGCCATCCAACGCGCGAGGCTGTTTCAAAAAAGCAAAGAAATCGGAGCGATTAACGAGCGTAATCGGCTGGCACGAGAAATACACGACACGATAGCTCAGGGACTCGTCGCCATTACACTCCAACTGGAAACAGCCGATGCCCTACTCGAAGGTGATGCCGATAAAGCAAATATCCGCCGAGTAATAGGCAAAGCAATGGATATGACTCGCGACAATCTGGAAGAAGCGCGTCGCTCGGTTATGGACTTGCGCGCCGCCCCACTCGAAGGTCGCACTTTGCCAGAAGCACTACGAATCCTGCTAGATGATGAAGTCATCAATGCCACGCTCGAAACGCGCTGTGATGTGATGGGGAGTGGTCCACCTTTGCCAACGAGTGTTGCGGTGGGAATCTATCGTATTGCTCAAGAAGCTATCTATAATGTGAAACAACATTCTCATGCCCAACAACTGCGTGTCGAATTGATTTCCATGCCAGATTATGTCTCGTTGGTGATTGAGGATGATGGCATTGGCTTTAAGCCGAATCAAATTCCACAAGGGCATTTTGGCATTATTGGGATGAAAGAACGAGTACGCTTGATGGGCGGTAAAATCAATATCTCTAGTACACCCGATGTTGGTACGATCATTGAAGTGAATATTCCGTTAGGTGAAAAAGATGAATGATAAAATTCGCATTCTCGTGGCTGATGACCATCCGGTGGTGCGTGATGGATTGGTTGCTATTCTCAGCACCCAGTCCGATTTTGAGGTCGTCGGTGAAGCCAACAACGGACGAGAACTCATCGCCAAAGCCGAACAGCTCCAGCCTACTATTATCTTGACAGACTTGGAAATGCCCGAGGTTGATGGAGTCGAAGCCATCGAAACGATACGTCATCGCTTTCCAGAAATTGAGTTTATCGCCTTTACTGCCTTTGATACGGATGAACGCATCGTCAGTGCAGTGCAAGCAGGGGCAAAAGGTTATTTGCTCAAAGGTGCGCCTCGTCATGAGGTCTTTCGTGCTGTTCGAGTCGTCAGTGGAGGCGGGTCGTTGCTTGAACCCGAAATTGCTACCAAGCTCCTCAGCCATCTCAGTGGACAATCCCAACGTGAAAACGAACTCCCTGAACCTTTGACAGAGCGTGAGAATGAAGTCCTGTCCCATTTGGCGCAAGGGCGTACGAATAAGGAAATTGCCGAGTCGCTGTTTATCACAGAACGCACGGTCAAATTTTATGTTAGTGCGATTTTGGGCAAATTGGGCGCCAGCAATCGAACCGAAGCGGTCTCCATCGCTGCGCAAAAGGGACTTATCCAACTCTAATTCACATTCTGTACCATTGACCAGACAAATCCGTGACAATTAACTATACATTCTGCTCAACACCATCAACAAAGGATACAGAATGGCACAACAACTACATATTGTCGGCATTGGTGGCACACTCCGCGAGAACTCCCGCAGTCGCTTTGCCCTCGAACACGCACTCAAAGCTAGCGAGGCAGAAAGCGCGATAACAACCCTGATTAACTTGAATGAGACTCGTCTCCCCTTTTATGAGCCGGGGCGTGGATTAGAATCCTATGGCGAATTTGAGCAGAATTTCATCGACACAGCACGTCGGGCTGATGGCATGATTTGGAGTACGGGAGCATATCATGGGACACTCGCTGGGGTAACGAAGAATGCGCTTGACTGGCTAGAATTTCTATCGGGCGAGGATAGTCCCTATTTGCTGAATAAACCCATCGGCTTAATCGCTACGGCTGGTGGCGATATGGCAGGAGTCACGGCTCTCCAAGCTATGGTGCATACGGTTCATGCTTTACGTGGAAATGTCGTGCCACTGATGGTTTCTATCCCCAATGCACGACACCATTTCGATTCAGAGGGCAACTTAACAACTGAAAAGTGGAGCAATAGGCTCAACCAATTAGGAAAATTAGTTGTGGAAACCACCCGACGCTATCAAGCCGAAGTCGTTGCATCATGACCCGCCCACTCCAACGTAAAGGGCAACGTTGTTATCTGGTCTTTGGCTATGCACCTGATGAAACATCCATGTCTGATGCCAATACGCAATTCAATGCTTATGTGGGAAATAAATCTCGTGGATTAGTGCTGTTTCACGACCATTTTGTAGATAAAGTCGGTGGAGTTGCCATCTTTTACATTGAAAATGATGATGAATGGGAATTGATACATTCGGCAGAAGAGTTAAGTGGCTGGGATATACAGATTCATCCCTTCATCTACGCAGATAACCCAAAGCGTTTCTTCTATCAAATCGACTTCACGATGTCGGTTTATCGGGGTATTCGGATGAACGACTTGCTAGTTGAATACGAAAAAAGCGACGAAAAGCAATCCCTTGATGCGCGAGATTAACCACTGATTACACAACGATACTGCCCCGTTGTCTTGCAGAACGTGCGCCCTCTGATACAATGTCGTCCTGATTGATGACAACTTATTGGAGAAAAGTGTATGCAAGTCCGCTTAATTTGGTTGTTGGTGTTCGTGAGTTTGGTGATTGTTGCCTGCCAAGGTCCACCCCCTACTCAGATTGTCCTTGTGGTGACCGCAACGCCCGAATCACCGGATGTCGCTCAAAATCTTGAAGCATCCCCAACAGCCGAGAGCGAAGCGACAGCTGAACCGACAACCGAGCCAACGCCCGAATTCACACCAACAGAAGACCCCTTCCCCACGCCATCAGTAGGTGAAATTTATGTTGCTGAACAACGCTTTGAAAATGGGCGGATGTTCTGGCTACAACCTGTGAATCAGATATGGGTGATGACCTTCGACGAAGATGAGAATCCCGTGTGGCTCGTCTATGATGATACCTTTGAAGAGGGCGACCCCGAGTCTGACCCTGATTTAGAACCACCCGATGAAGATTTGAAACAACCTATTCGTGGCTTCGGCTTCCTTTGGCGGAACAATCCCGAAGTGAAAGAAACCCTTGGTTGGGCGATTGAAGATGAACTCGGACACAGTACGCCTTACGAATATCATCCGGGTGGCACAATTGTGGATGGTGAGTTCGTTCCCGATGCAGGTTATCATGTGGTGCAAAGCCTTTTCGGGGAGACCTTCCGCTTTAATGAGGACGAATGGAATTGGGAAGAAGTTGAATAATCCCAACGGCTAAAAACAAAATTTTGAGAGGGATACCATCGTGTATGCCTCTTTTTTTTCGTTATAATGGGGTCAGCGTTGTCACATCACAAAGGGAATGACTCGATGAAATCACTGCGTTCGTGGGAAATCGGCACAGACCGTCCATTCAAAGCAACCATTAGTGCTGATGCCCGGTTAAGCGGAACGGATTATTCCGATGACCAAACATGGGAATTGAAACTCGGTAATGATGATGACCCGGCTTTGGTGTTACAGACTGCCTATGGGGGGCGAGTCGGGCAGGTCAGTCTGGTTCCTATGTGGCAGATTGGCGACGAGATTATTTATGAAACGAATCGCTATGCTAGCCCGCCGATGATTACTCAGTTCGCGCCCAATTATCTCAATACGAGCGCGCAAATTATCGCTGATGTGAATCTTCAAGCCGAATATTGGGCGATGGAATCGCATGTTACAGGGGGTATCTTCACGGTCAGCAATCAAAGCAATAATGGAGTTCAAATACGTTTTGATTTATTCGCGCATGTGGTTTCACAAGGCAAAGAACGTGGACTCAATATCGTGACACTTGGCGATGGCAGTCATGCGATTCAACTTGGCAAAATTGGGACTCTGACTCCGGTGGTCTTATTAGAAAATGCAGATGCCGAGATTGATGAAACAGGCACAGCGCGCAGTCCTAAAGTTGGACGAACTCTCACCCTCGAAGCAGGTGACACTATAGCTATGCGTTGGGTGCATGTGGGACAAACTTATCTCCGCGACTCGCTCAAACTGGGACTCGATTGGTTGCGCGAGGATTGGTCGGCACACTTCAGGCTAATTGGACAAGCCTCACGAGCGATTCCAACGCTTCAAACTGGCAACAAAGATTGGGATTTACTCATCGCGCAATCTTACAATCGGGTTGTGCAGTCGATTATCAAAGGTAGCAAAACACAGTTACCTCATGCTTCGTTTGTCTCTACCCGCGAGATGGACGATGGGTATAGCTTTCGTGAAGGCGGGACAGACTACAAACGTAGTTGGTCGGGGCAAGACCCGATTGTGTCTTCTCAACTTTCTTTGGTAATTGCTTCGATTGATGCAGACGTAGCAAAAGGGATTGTTCAGAATTATCTGTCTACACAACAAGAGGATGGCTGGATAGACCGTCAGCCGGGACTGGCTGGGCAACGTCAAGAGCTACTGATTATGCCTTTGCTCGCTCAAATGACGTGGGATGTTTACCAAGCCACACAGGACGATGGCTTCCTCAAAGATACATTTGACAATCTCATGAAATGCTTCAATCGCTGGTTTGAGGCCGACCATGATGCAGATAATGATGGATTTCCCGAATGGCAACACACTCGACAGATGGGATATGGTGAGTTTCCCTTGTTCAGTGTTGAACAACCGAAATCGCAGGGTGTATCCGTCAAGATGATTGAGTCACCCGACTTATTGACTTATCTTCTCAATGAAGCAGATGCACTCCGTGACATCGCAACAACACTTGGTAAAAAGCGTCCTGTGGCTCAGCTCAACAAGCAAATCAAGAATTTGGAGAAACATCTCAATAATTTGTGGGATGGCACACGCTTTGCTTATCGTGATCGTGATACTCATGCCACGCAAACCGCTACGATTCTATTACAAGATGCGCGGGGCGATGAGGAACACTTTATTGGCGCATCACTTTCTGAACCGAGTCGCATTGTGGTTAGTGCTGAGGGTGGGGTTCGGCATATTCCGACTGTCAAATTAACGATGGATGGAATTGATAGCCAAGGCAACACGATCCAAGAAGTCGCCAATTCAGAACACTTCTCATGGCAAGGACGACAAGGTGTCTATACATCACAGAATATCTTCTCCCAAGTCGATAGAATTCAGTGTGAGGGGCTAAGTCGGGTCTATCAAATCACCGTAGCAACCGTTGATACGACTGCTCTGGACATCAACAGCCTTTTGCCTATCATGATTGATGACCTGCCCAGTGACAAAATAGAAGCCCTTGTCCAGCTTATCACTGATAAAAAACTCTTCTGGCGAGTAAATGGTGTGCCAATGGTCTCTGCACAAGATTCGACGTATGAATCCGAAAATGGACAAGCAAGTCGGGCAATTGGGTTGTTCTGGCTGGCACAAATTGGCACAGGTTTACTCAATGCAGGTTACACCAAAGACGCAACCACACTCCTCAAAAATACGCTCAAGATGTTGGATAATGTCATGCTACAAGATGGAACATTCCATCAATTTTACGATAGCGAAGGAATCGGCGGATTTGGGGAAACAGGACATTTAAGCGGAATTGTTCCCTTAGCCTTTTTACATCGTGTTTTGGGCGCGCAAGTTGTCTCATCCAGCCAAGTGTGGGCAGGTGGCAACTATGCATGGGGACGCAATATCACAATTAAACAATTTGGCGTGACGGTCCGACGTGGCAAAAAAGGCACAAAAATCACCTTCCCGTCTAAGTCCGTGATTGAACTGGATGTTGATGCCGAATGGCAACTTGTGACTGATCCTGAGCCAATTGAAGAATCACCAATTGAACACCTCCCACAACCCAAAATTGAACCCTCTGCCCCAAAATCGCCAAAACGGGTTATGATTGAAGTGGAACTGGATGATGAACCTACGGAATCATCATGACGACGACGCACGATACAACTGAAACCCTAGAGATTTATACCTTTCTGTTGCGGAGCAGTGCTGACGGTATTCTGATTGCATCATCAGACAAGCGGATTAATCACCTCAATCCAGCCGCCGCCGCGATGTTAGGTGTAACGACAGATGAAGTGTTAAATCGTACCCCGCGTGAATGCTTTGGGAAAAATGGTGCATTAATCAATCTCTTTGAGCGAGACGGTGAACAGACGCTAGATGTCCGACTGCCTCGCCGACGATTGGCAACGGGCATTGGAATGACCACAAAAGAAGGGGAACGTGTCATACTCCTGCAAGATGTCACCGAAAAGCGCAACCTCGAAACCCGCCGAGAGATGTTGACGAAAGCCATCGCTCATGACCTTCGCAATCCCATCTCAGCATTGGGGGGCTATGCCAGCCTAGTTGAGCGATTTGGGGATTTGAACGAACAGCAAGATAAATACCTCGCACGCATTCGGGAAACATCCTCCAAACTTTATGATGTTCTCAGTTTGCTGGTCGATTTGGCATGGATTGAAGCCGGAATGCCCCTCAGCCATGTACCGATTAAGATGCGCGAGATCATCGACAAAGCCGTGAAAGATGTCGAACCCCTCGCTAAAAAGCACAAAATCAGCATCGCTACCTCCCTCCAAGACCCATTATCTGATGTCATTGGCGACCCATATCGTCTTCATCTTGTGATTTATCACTTGCTCCAAAATGCAATACTCTATTCCCAACAAGAAGACAACATCGTCATTCATGCATGGGGTGACGATCAAGAGGTCTATTGCAGTGTTGCAGACCAAGGCATCGGTATCAACGATGATGAACTCGAACTCATCTTTGACCGCATGTATCGCTCACAGGACGAACAAGCCCGACAAATCTCTGGCGGTGGATTAGGTTTGACTCTCGCGCGCACGATTGTGGACCGACTCGGCGGAGATATTTGGGCGACTAGTAATTATGGCGAAGGCAGTACCTTTACCTTTGTCCTGCCAACCGTACAAGTCGAGAGCTAGTTGTGCAGAAGATTAAGATTCGCCTGCCTGCTACGCTGACGAATTTTGGCGCGAGTATCCGCGGTCTGGGACTTGCCCTCAATCTCTATGCTCATGTGGATATTAGCCCCCGCAAAGATGAACGACTGTTTGTCGAGACATCAGGTGTTGGTGCGGGACATTATGCGGTGGCTTGGCGACATCCAGTCGTGTTAGCGATGATGCAAGTCTTTCAAAAATTGGAACGCGCGCCATTGGGAGTCAGTATCAAAGTTGATAATCAAATCCCGATCAATAGTGGACTTGGTGCGGAGACAGCTTTTATGGTCGCGGGAGTCATCGGTGCAAACAATCTGATGGGGAACATTTTTTCACATGATGAAATCGTCGAACTTACAGCTAAAATATGCCCAGATTATGATGGCGCAATTGCATCCATGCTGGGAGGATTGACCGCGACTCTGGTTGAAGATGAGACTGTGATTTATCGTTCTTTGCCATTGGCATCCTTTCAGTTTGTTGTCACTGTGCCTCAAATTGACGATTATTCGTCAGCACAACCACCTTCTGCTGTTAGCTATAGTGATGCCCTAGCCAACCTGCAACGCCTTCCACTCATGATTGAAGCCCTACAAAGTGGGGACTTACAGCATCTTGCTCATGTCCTCACTGATAAAATCCAAGCACCGACAATCCTTCCTGTGCTTACTCCCTATGCTCATGTCGTCAAAATGGCACGTGAAGCTGGCGCAATCGGCATGACGACAAGTGGTAATGGACCTGCCATGGTATTTTTGGTTGACGACGACCCATATGAAGTGATGGAAGCCATCGACCATGCCTTTCTCAACCTTGATACCGAAGCCACAACCTTGCTTGTGACCACTGATACACAAGGCGTTGTCATTAGCATGATGCAATCGGTCTAGCGCATGAAATTTCTGTTTCTCCTATTGACCTGCTTATTCGTCGCTTGCACACCTGTTGAACTCCCGAACCAAGCGGACATTCCCTTTGCTACCGCCCTCCCTACATTAGATGCCCAAAGTCGAGAGACTTTATGCGAGTCAGTTGCTGACCATTGGGGACGCGATTGGGAACGAGTTGTAGAAGGACTCGACCTGCTCTACCAACAAAGCGCGAGCTGTGAAGATGAACAAGCGACCACAAATCGACTGTATACTGCCTATCTCGCCTATGGCACACAATTTGAGCAACAAGGCAACAACGACAGAGCGAGCGAACTCTATACGATTGCACTGGTTTACAACGCCAACGGACAAGAAGCCATCAATCGACTCAACCGTCTCCGAAACCCAGATGAAACATCAACAACCTGTGATATAGAAGTACCTGAAATAAACAATTACGTGCCATCCGAAGGCGAGTTTATCATCATTGATGGACGTAATCTTCTGTTGGGTGATGAGATATTCAATGTCTATGGGGTAAATTATTACCCACGTAACACCCCCTTCCATCGCTTCTTAACTAAAACGGAACTTGATGTGGTTGATGCTGAGTTGGATATTCTCGTGCGCTCTGGTATCAACACACTCCGCATTTATATCCGCCCATCGGATTTATTCGACTGTGACGGACAAAGTGCCATTCCATTGAATGAGCGATTAGACCGCTTGGATAGTATCCTCCAAATCATTGCGGACAAAAATATGCACATCATCGCCGTCTTGAATCAAGATTCACCTTTTGAACCCGCGACATTCTATGCCAATCCGACGCAGTTAATTGAGCAGATGCGCTTTATTGTGGAACGTTATCAAGACGAACCTGCGATCATCGCGTGGGACATTCGAGAAAATGGCGATATGGACTATCTGAGCGGAAATGTTGACCCAGAAGCTGTATTTACGTGGATAACTGATACTATCTTCACACTCAAGCAAATTGACCAAAATCACTTTTTTACGGCTAGTTGGGAGAATGAGCCTGAAGTCCTCGCGCCCTTAGTCGATGTCGTTAGCTTTCAAAATTTTGGCGAATATCAGGACTTGCGCCAGACAATTGCAAATCTACGTGATGCGACCACCAAGCCGATATTGCTTACAGGAATTGGCTATAGCACCTTCAATCTCGATGAAACCGCCCAACGCAATTTGCTCTTCCAAGCCTTTGAGGAAGTCGCTAATAATGAGGTCGCTGGTTGGATTGTCTACATGGCATTTGATTACCCGACCTTTGCCACTTGTATCGAACCCAACTGTCCCGGTGAGGTCAGTGCCGTCAATCGCTTTGGCTTATGGAACACCAGTTACTTCCCAAAACTCGCTGTCGATGCTGTGGAATACATCACAGGTGTTAGCAACGAATAATCCACATTCTGCGTATTGTTTTAAGAGAACTTGAAATCAAGCAGAAAGATACGCTATGCTCCGTCGTCGAAATCGCTCCGAATCGAAAGAAAAACGAGACGTTCCCAATCGCCCCCTCCAATGGCGACGGATGATTGGCTACCTGAAGCCCTACCGCAAACGCCTCGCTATTGCCCTTGTAGCGGTTGCTCTCAGTGCAGGCTTGGGATTGGTCTTTCCGGCTGTCATCCAAAACGTGGTGGATTCCGTCTTTGAGAATCAAGATGTTGCCCTTTTGGATTCCATTACTCTGCTCTTGCTGGGTGTATTTTTACTCCGTTCAATCACAACCTTGATACAAAACTACAACCTCAACTATGTCGGTGAACGCATCGTCGTCGATTTACGCGAAGAACTCTATGCTCATTTGCAACAACTCTCGATGGGCTTCTTTACAGAACGGCGTGTCGGGGAATTAGTCAGTCGCTTATCCAGTGATGTCACCGTGATGCGAACTGTCTTGACGAACAATGTCAGTACACTACTGCAACAGGTACTTACACTAATTGGCTCAGTCGTGATTATGCTCATCATCAATGTCAACTTGACAGCATTTATTCTACTACTCGTACCTGTGGTCGTCATATTGGGGGCGGTATTTGGGATCGCTCTTCGACGCATCAGCACCCAAGTCCAAGATGAAATTGCCGGCTCCACCGTGGTTGCTGAGGAAGTCCTCCAAAATATCCGTGAAGTCAAAAGTTTTGTCCGCGAACCCTATGAGATTGAACGTTATAACTCAGCATTAGGACGGGCTTTCAATGCCGCTGTCCGCTTGCTCCGAGTTCGTACTATTTTTGGACCTATGATTGCTTTCCTTGCGTTTGGGGGATTAGCCCTCATTCTCTGGTTTGGTGGACGAGAAGTCCTTGAAGGTCGCTTATCGGGTGGGGAATTAATTGCCTTCCTCATCTATGGACTGACCGTTGCGGGGAGCTTTGGCGCGTTGATTGGTCTCTACACACAATTCCAAGAAGCCATCGGTTCAACCAAGCGCGTGTTTGAATTGCTCGATATGGCTCCCCAAATCGAAGATAGTCCAAAAGCCAAGACTCTGAATACAGTCGAAGGTCGCATCGTGCTCCAAAATGTCGATTTCACTTACGATGACCGCCAGATGGTATTGCAAGATGTCAACCTAGATATTCCAGCCGGTGAGATTCTGGCATTGGTGGGTCCCAGTGGTGCAGGCAAGAGTACCCTCTTTAATCTCATACCCCGCTTCTATGACCCCAGTCAAGGGCATCTCTGTGTTGATGGCGTTGATATTCGGGATGTCACGCAAGCCAGCCTACGCGAGCAAATCGGCATCGTCCCCCAAGAAACCTTGCTCTTTGGTGGTACGATACGGGAAAATATTCTGTATGGCAATTTAGATGCTACAGAAGCTGAACTCATCGAAGCCGCTAAATCTGCTAATGCCCATGAGTTTATCACGGAGCTTGCTGATGAGTATGAGACGATTGTTGGTGAACGCGGGATTCGTTTGAGTGGTGGGCAACGTCAGCGAGTCGCCATAGCCCGTGCGATTCTTAAAGACCCGCGCATTCTCTTGTTGGATGAAGCTACCTCTAGTCTTGATAACGAAAGCGAACACCTCGTTCAAGAAGCTCTCGCTCGCTTGATGCAAAATCGCACCACATTGATTATTGCCCATCGCTTGAGCACGATTCGTGTTGCCCATCGAATTGCAGTACTGGATAGAGGGCGCATTGTTGAACTAGGTACACATGATGAACTAATGACACAAGATGGTTTATATGCCAAACTCTATGCGATGCAATTTCGGGAACAAGATTTATTGGCATGACCGCTTTATCTGGCAAAAGGGCGTTCGTCACGGGTGCAACAGGCTTTCTTGGGAGTCATCTTGTCAAGCGACTGTCGGATGATGGTGCAAATGTGATTGCACTCGCCCGACGACCCAACCGTGACCGCTATATTTGTGACTTACCCAGTGTACAAATCGTCATGGGTGATGTGAGCGATTCTGTACGAATGCAAGAACTCATTACCCCTGAGATAGATATTGTCTTTCATGTGGCGGCGGCAATGTCTGGTAAGTTGTTGTATCAGCGCAAAGTCAGTGTCGAAGGTACTCGTCATGTCGCACAAGCCTCTGCGGATGCCAATGTCTCGCGCTTTGTGCATGTCAGTAGTATTGCAATTTATGGCTTTCCACCACCACTTGTTGTTACTGAAGAGACACCAGCTGTTCCCACGAATGTTCCCTATAACCTTGCCAAACGTGAAGCTGAAATGACTCTCAGAGAAGTCGCACAAAACTCTAAGTTAGACTATTCCATCATCCGCCCAGCGATGATTTATGGACCTCGAAGTAATACATGGACACGCATGCTGTTCCGTATTGCTAAGCGTAACCCGACGTGGTTTATTGGGGACGGCTCTGGACATTCACACCCGATTCATGTGGATGATGTTGTGGACTTGATGCTCACACTTGCTTCTCACTCTAAAGCCAAAAACGAAGCCTTCAACTGTGCGCCAGACCACGCCCCAACATGGCGAGAGTTTATGGGGTCTTATTCGCAACTCGCAGGGCATCAAAACTGGCGCGCGATACCGATTGGACTGGTCAAAACTTTTGCCCCAATTGCCGACCTTCTCTCTCGGATTAATGGTGAACCGCAAGATGTCCCGCAGATGCTTCAATTCCTAACGAGCGAAACAACTTTTTGCATGGACAAAGCACGGGAATTATTGAATTGGCAACCTCAAGTAGAATTGGAATCAGGTGTACAATCATGTATTCCATATCTTCGGGAAAAAGGTCTGCTCGATTGATACCACTGCTAATCATCCTATTTGTTGTCACAATCATCAGCTTTCTCATCTGGTGGCTCGTCTTTGAGTCTGAAGGAGTCTATCTGGGGCGACGGGTGGTGATTTGGCTCTATGACCGCTATGCAGGTCGCTATGATAGTATCAAGCAGTTTGATGAAGTGCATGAACACCTATTACTTTCCAAGCCTATCCTTGCACAAACTGAGCCTAATACCGACCCCCTCATCTTAGACATTGCAACTGGTACAGGTCGCTTGCCGATAGCGATGTGTCAGCATATTACATTCGTAGGGCATGTGATTGGACTTGACTTAAGTCGAAACATGCTGAAGAAAGCCTCTAAAAAATTGAGAATGCATCACTTTGATGAGGATGTTACGCTTATCTGGGACAATGCCGAAACCCTTCCCTTTCGTGATGATACGTTTGATGTTGTCACTTGTTTAGAAGCTCTCGAATTTATGCCGAATCGATTAGTTGTTTTAGGTGAATTGTGTCGTGTCTTACGTCCATCAGGAACACTATTAATCACAAATCGGATCAATACGCGATGGATGCCCAATCGATTGTGGTTGAAAGCAGAGCTTTATGATTTGCTTGAATCAATGGGAATGACAGACATTCGCTTTGAACCATGGCAAATTGACTATACGAAAGTTTGGTGCACCAAGCAAGGACCATCCGACTATCTGGGTAAACGTCCACTTGATGAACTAATACGCTGTCCCAATTGTGTGGGGACCCGGATGACCTATATAGATAACGCTTGGCACTGTGATGCATGTGCAGGCATCGCGCACGTTGCAGAAGATGGGGTTATCGAACTCTATCCGCTTCGGAATTCACATTCAGGATAGTTTTGTTACAATTCCTCGCGTTTATGAGTTGCCAAAAGGACAAATCCCTTGAAGTTGTTGCCCCAAGCCCATGCGGAGTTGGTCATACAAGCCATTCAATCGGCTCAATCAGCTGGCGATTTACCGGAATTTGACATTCCAACCATCCCGATTCAACCACCCAAAAATCCTGACCATGGGGATTATGCCTCACCTGTCTCGCTCGCACTTGCGAAGGTTGCCAAACGCAAACCACTGGACATTGCCAATGCCATTGCCCAACACATGCCCTCAGTTGACTTTCTACAATCGGTAGATGTCGCACCACCCGGCTTCTTAAATTTTCGTTTGTCAAATAACTGGCTTAAAACACAAGTCCAACAAATCATTGACGAAGGCGATAAGCTCTTTCAACTCGAAATTGGCGACGATAAGAAAGCGCAGGTCGAATTTGTGAGTGCCAACCCCACAGGACCCATTACCATTGGGCGAAGTCGGGGCGGGATTATTGGGGATACGATGGCGCGCTTGCTAGAAGTTGCTGGCTACACGGTTCAGCGTGAATATTATTTCAATAATGCGGGCAACCAGATGATTCAACTCGGCAAGAGCTTGAAAGTCCGCTATCTGCAAGCACTGGGTCAGGCTGTTGAACTCGACGATACGCATTATCAAGGTGAGTATCTTATCGACTTTGCCAAAGAGTTGGTCAATGAACATGGCGATTCATGGGTCGATAAAGATTGGGAACCCTTCAAAGAATATGCTGAAAAGCAGATGTTCGGCTGGATCAAGAAGACCCTTGCTCGTGTGAACATCTCGCATGATGCATTCTTCAACGAACATTCACTATACGAAAATGGGCATGTCTGGGATGTCCTTGAAGAACTCGCAGAGAATGGGCATATTTACGAATCCAAACACCGTGAAAATGCTGACGAAGAGGAAATCGCCAAGTCTGCTAATCAAGACCCGGCTCAATGGTTTCGTAGTACAACCTTTTGCGATAGAGAAGACCGTGTTGTCGTTAAGAGCGATGGAAGCCCGACCTATACCTTGCCAGATATTGCCTATCACCGCAATAAAA
Source organism: Anaerolineae bacterium (assembly GCA_028284565.1). The sequence continues at coordinate 14,504 of JANQRM010000197.1, forward strand.
TCGAGCGAGGATTTGATTTAATGGTGAATGTGCTGGGCGTGGACCACCAGACCGAAGCCAAAGTCGTGCAATACGGGCTACAAGCTCTAGGACTCGACCCCTCTGGCATTCATGTGATTTTTAATCAGATGGTACGTGCTGTACGGACGGACAAGGAATCAGGCAAAAAAGAAGAAATCAAGATGAGTACCCGTCGTGGGATTTATGATGCGCTGGATGATTTGATTGATATGACGAGTGCGGATGCCATTCGCTATCACATGCTGGCACGCAGTCCCAACTCGCATCTCGATTTTGATGTGGATGAAGTTGTCAAGCAATCCAACGACAATCCTGTCTATTACATCCAGAATGCTTATGTCCGCTGTCGTGGTATTTTCCGTGAGACCGAAGCACGCAATTTCAACGATGAGGGGGCAGATTTAAGCCTCTTAGGACAAGATGAACTCCGTTTTGTCCGCAAAGTGATGGAAATGGGCGACGTGATTGAACAATGCGTCACCGTATTTGAACCCCACAAAATCGCCTTCTACGCGCATGAATTGGCAGGAGTCTTCCATCCAATATACGATAAGGTGCGGGTGTTGCATGGTGATGTGCCAGAAGATGTCGCCAAAGCCCGCCTACGTTTCTATCGTATGGCACAGACCGTCTTCAAACGACTACTCAACTTAATGGGCATGACTGCACCAGAACGCATGTAGTCAGAATTTTCTTCTAACATTCTTCGCCGACGGTTTTAATTAAGGACGAAATGGAAACCCATCCAGTTACGCTCTCATATTCAATCAGATAGTAATCAGGAAAATAAAAAGGAGATTTGTCTATAACTTGATGCTCACTGCGATAGGGTATAGACCCTATTATTGTTCCATCATAGCGGTCTGGCATATCATATATATACATAATTTCTTCAAAGCTAACCTGAAAACGACAGTCTAAGTATTGAACCGCTATAGTTGGTTCTTGTGAATATTGTATCTCAGGCGATGATATTGGAGTTTCTATTCCAATAGAGTTATTATCCGGCTCTGTTGGAATCACTTCTGTTTTCGTTACAAAGGTTGGCACAAAATCAACCTGATTCTGATTTGCTAATGCACCTTGCCATAAACCAAAAACACCTGTAATAACTGCTGCAATCAGCATCCCCACTACGCCGATTAATGCCCCTATCACAGTTCTATCTCTGTTTTTCGGACTCGAATGGTGAGTAAGAGATAAGTCTATATCACCCTCCACACTCATTTCAATATTATTCTCAGGATTTGTCGGCAACGTAAAAGAGCTATGATAGAGTAATTCATTTAATACATTGTACAAATTCAATGATGATCTTGGTTGATTGATACCTGTTGACATGTCAACAAAAGGTATGTCACGCAACTCAATTTCCAAATCTGAGTCGATACCTGCTGGGTACGGAGGAAACAATTCCTCGATAACTACAGGCAAAATAGGCTTATCTAGCGATATAGCGTCACGAAGTTCAACCTTAGTTCTACGATCCTTTACGGATGTATTAGACACCAAACAAACAACTAAATCACATTTTTGAATTACAGTATAGTGAGGGGCAGAAAAACCGGGAAAAGGTTGTTGCCGATTTATCAGTACAGCCTCATTCCCAAATATATTTTTCAATAAAGGTTCAAATTGTTGCAACGCGATTTCATCGGATTCGCTAAAGATAATGTAGAATTTTACGAACATCTATTGTATCCCGTAGTTCAAAGTAACCGCTAAATTCTATCACAGATATTAATCAAAACTTGCACCTTGTAATCCGTCAATTGATTACAACATAGCTTTTGTTAAGGATACAATTTTGTGCCATACTTGTTTTTTCAATAAATCAAGGAGATAAGGTATGGGGTTAAAACCCGACCATTGGATTCGCAAGATGGCAAAAGAACAGGGCATGATTGAACCTGTTGTAGATGGACAAGTCCGTGAAGGAGTCATCAGCTATGGCGTATCCTCCTATGGCTATGACATCCGTGTTGCCAATGAATACAAGATATTCACAAATGTCCATTCAGCTATCGTTGACCCCAAGAACTTTGACCCAAAATCGTTTGTCGATTATCAGGGTGAGGTGTGCGTCATTCCACCGAATTCCTTTGTCCTCACACGCTCTGTCGAATACTTTCGCATCCCCCGCAGTGTCTTGACCATTTGCTTGGGCAAAAGTACTTATGCCCGCACCGGATTAATCGTCAACGTCACCCCACTTGAACCCGGTTGGGAGGGGCATATCACACTTGAAATCAGTAATACCACACCCCTACCCGCCAAAGTCTATTCTAATGAAGGTATCGCCCAAGTCCTCTTCTTTGAAGCTGATGAAGAGTGCGAAATCTCTTATGCAGATAAGAAAGGGAAATATCAAGGACAGACCGGAGTTACCCCTCCCCGTCTGTGACCCTTGATTTTAGCATCAGCTTGCTCGTATAATGCACAGTCTACGGGCGGTTAGCTCAATTGGCAGAGCATCGCGCTTACAACGCGGGGGTTACAAGTTCGAGTCTTGTACCGCCCATCTATTCATAGTCGGCTCATGTGGTCGGCTTTTTTGTTGCTAATCTACACTCACCCCATGCTGGCGTAGATTCCGTACTACTGTTTCCGGTGTCACTGGAATTTGCTGTATCCAAACACCCGTTGCATCATGAATTGCCGCCACAATCGCCGGAGCGAGCGGGATATAAGGCATCTCTGCCATCCCCCGCGCACCCCATGGTCCTTGCGGGTCAGGATGTTCAATAATCACAGACTCGACATGCTTGGGAATATCCCGAATGCCCGGAATTAGATAGGTACTTAACCGCGGATTGAGGATATGTCCATCTTTCTCGCGCAAATTTTCCGTCACGGCATAACCATACGCCTGCACAATTGCGCCTTCAATTTGCCCTTCAATCAACATAGGATTAATCGCCTTGCCCACATCATCCGCACAAATAACGCGCTCGACGTAAATATGTCCTGTTTCGATATCAACGGCGAGTTCGACCAACTCGGCGACATAGCCATAGCTGATATTGGCATCCCCTTTGCCTGTCACCTTGTCAATCATCTCCGTAGGTCTTGGCACATGGCGATAATGCCCTTTTGCCGGACGTTCCTCTTGATTCCACGCCTCTAATGCGCGTTCTGCCGCACCGATAATGGCACTGCCTGCCATGAAGGTCAGTCGTGATGCTGATGCCGACCCTCAATCGCCTGTGGTTGCCGTATCCGAGACGACAATCTCAACGTGTTCTAAGGGAACACCCACTGCCTCCGCCGCCATTTGACGAAATGCCAAATGCGACCCTTGCCCAACTTCCGCACCCGCATGATACAAAATCACCTTGTCGATTACTGCTCCGCCATAGATTTCGATGGTTGCTTCACAGCGTTCAGGGAATCCAAAGGAAAACCCGACATTCTTAAAGCCACAGGCAAAGCCGCGTCCACGACGCAAACTGGATTCATCTGGCGGAAGTGACTGAAAGGCCTTGAATGACCCGTTACTTTGCAAAGGTGCTGTCCAGTTTCCTGAATCAGCACATTCTTGAATCACATCCGGCAAACTGACACCGGCTGGCATGGGTGCTTGGGTAATGGCATGGCTATCTTCTCGCAGGCAATTCTTCAAACGGACTTCAACAGGGTCGAGTCCCAGCTCAGCCGATAAACGATTGATTTGACTCTCGGCAACAAAGGCTCCTTGTGGCGCACCAAACCCACGAAACGCCCCACCGGGTACACTCGTCGTATACACAGCATAACTATCAATCCGCGCATTCGGAATATCATAGGGACCGCCCACCGTAAAATGGAAATTCCCCAGCACCTTATTACTCGTACAGTTATAAGCCCCTGCGTCCATATAGACATCGGCTTCAACAGCGGTGATTGTCCCATCTTTCTTCGCACCCCAGCGGGTATCCACAATCGCCCGATGACGCTTATGATGCCCAATGATG